>CAYMRB010000109.1:0-10101 GCA_964392615.1 uncultured Planctomycetia bacterium
AGAGTCGGAATCGGAGTCGGTTCCGAACTAGGGCTCGCGAACCGAGTCCGTTCGTCCTGGGCGACCACGACAGCGAGGACGGATACCGGCATGTCCAAACACACAGTCCTTCTCTCGGCGGTGTTGGCTCTTGCGGCGTCGGGGTGGATCCTGGTCGCGGTTTCTCAGGATTCCGGCGGGGACTCTCGCGATCTCGACGCGCGGTTGAGCGGTCTCGAGCAGGAGCTCGCCTCGGTTCGCGGGCGGCTCGACTCATTCTTGCGGCGTGCGGCAGAAGAGGCGGAGTCCGGGGCTGCGGAGGCGCGATCGAGCGAGGCCGAGACGGCGCGGCACATCGCGAATCTGGACTCTATCGATCAGCGGCTCGCGGATCTGGAGTCGCGATTGGGCGCGATCGAGGGCGACGAGGACGAGGCGCGGCCCGAGGGCGATCCTCTGCCCCGTGCCTACGACCTCCTGGCATCCGACAGCGCTGGGGAGCGCGAGCGCGGGATCGAGATCCTGCGCGACCGCGGCGCCGGGGATTCCGACGCCTTGGCGGCTCTTCGCGGCATGCTGGGGGATCCGGACGTCGGCGTGCGGAGGGAAGCTCTCGACGCCCTGGCAGACCTGGGGGACAGGGAGTCGACTGCCGCCATCATCGACCTGCTCTCCGACGACAACCCCGGCCTGCGCGGTCAGGCGATCGCGGCTCTCGAGGACCTCTACGAGGATTCCGGAGTCGGAGACGAGCCGGACGCGGTCGCCGCGGCGGAGGCGATCGTCGATTGCTTGTCCGATCCGGATCCCGATGTGCGCGGCGGCGCTGCAGACTCGCTGGGAGACCTGCGCTACGGTGGCGGCGTGCACGGCCTGGTCCGGTGCCTCGAAGATCCGTCCCACAGCGTGCGGGAGGAGGCGATCGTCTCCCTGAGCGAGATCGGCGATCCGGCGGCGATTCCGCCGCTGCAGGGCCTGTACGAGGCCGCGTCGGGCGAGCGGGCTCTCGATCTTGCCATCGCGCTTCGGGAGCTGGGGCACGACGGGCCGTATCAGGAGCAGATCGAGCGGTACGCGGAGCTGGCGCGAACCGCCGAGGACGACGGCGTGCGCGCGCGAGCGCTGGACATCCTGCGCGAGCACGCGTCGGAGAGTCACCGCGACATGTTCGAGAACGCGCCGAGCGACGAGAGCGGACGCGTTCGACGCGGCGAGGAGCGAGCGCTGGAAGGACGGCCGCGGCTGTCGACCTCCGCGACCGCCGAGGCCGATTGATCAGCGACCGGCGTCTCCGCGCTTCTCGAGTACCGCGACCACGGGCAGGTGATCCGAGCCCCGTGCCTCGACGACCTCCGCCCGCGTGCAGTCGAGGTGCTCGGAGAAGAGTACGTGATCGTAGCGCCCCGACAGCGTGATCACGCTCGTCGGCCAGCGCCACGTGTCGGTGTCGTGATCGAAGACGGACAGCGCATCGGTGAAGCCGCGCTCCTCGAGCCAGCTCACGGCGTCACCGCTATCGCCTTCGTTGAAGTCGCCACACACGATCGCGGGAACGTCGGACGGTACGGCTTCGCCCAGCGCGCGAATCTCGGCCAGGTGCACGTCTCCCGCATTCAAGTACGCGCTCGCGCTGACTCCGCCGTCGTCGCTCAGCGGCGGCTTCAGGTGGACTCCGGCGACGTGCAGCGCTCCGATCGGCGTGTCCGCGCGCACGACCCACGACGGAAACCAACCGGCGGTCGGCTCGACCAGCGCGACGTCGTCGACGCGACGCTTGGCGAGGAATGCCATGCCGCCGGCGCCGCCGCGGTGGCGGTAGAGCTGCGTCGGATAGATGTCCGCCAGCTGCGTTTCGAAGACGCGTTGCCAATCGGGTGTCGTTTCCTGCAGGCAGATGACGTCGGCGTCGAGCCGCCGCAACGTTTCGGCCGCCGCGTGCGGCGCAACGAAGCCCCAGTTGACGTTCCACGTCACCACTCGCACCGTCGGTCCGGTCGCCGTTCGCGGCTGTCGCGTCGATCGACAATCGACCGCGAACGCGATGACGGCGGCGAGCGCGGTGAGGACCATCGCTCTCGCGCGCCACGAACGGCACCGGGTCGTTCGAGAGGAAGCGTCGGCACTTGCTGTTTGGCGGGCCATCAGCGACGATTCTCCGCATGGACCGTCCCGCGTTCAAGCTCGATCAATTCCTGAAGTACCACAACTTGGCCGAGACCGGCGGCGAGGCGAAGGCCCGCGTCCAGGCGGGCGAGGTGCGCGTCAACGGCGAGGTCGAGACGCGCCGCGGGCGCAAGCTCCAGCCGGGCGACGTGGTCGAGCTCGACGGGCAGCGCGCGGTGGTGGAGTAGCCCCGATCCGGACCACGGGGGCTCACCGGCATGTCGCCGAGTTCGGAGAGGGCCTAGCGCTACCGCCCGTCGAGCTCATACGTCCTGCGAGTCCCGCATCGCGCGCCACGCGTCGAGGTGCGCCTTGACGTCCACCTGTGTCGCGGCACCGGCCGGCCCCGCGACGCCGGTCGAGATCAACGCGTCATCGTCGAGCTCGGTCAAGAAACGCGATGGCCGTCGCTGGTGGTCGCGACCGTAGGCGCGGCGCTCTTCCGCGGACGTCAGGTAGAGCTCCTCGCGGGCTCGCGTGACGCCGACGTAGAACAATCGGCGCTCCTCTTCGATGCCGCGGTCGCCGTCCTGCACCGACTTCTTGTGCGGGAGGTACTCCTCCTCGACGCCGACGAGGAACACGACCGGATACTCGAGGCCCTTCGCGCTGTGGAGCGTCTGGATCGTCAGCCCGGCGGACTCCTCCTTGCGGTCGTCGCTCCTGTCGAGTGCGATCGCCGCCAGGTAGTCGTGAAACTCGCCGTTCGGCTCGCGTCCTTCCCAGCGCTCGATCGACTGGCAGAAGTCCTCGACGGCCGCCCACCGCGACTGCAGCGTCAGCGGATCCGGGTACAGGTCGGTGAGCGAATCGCGATAGCCGACGGCGTCCATGATCTCGCGCGCCATCGCGGAGAACTCTCCCGCCTCGAGGCGCTCGCGCGCGGCCGCGAACACATCGACGAGCTCCTGTGCTCCCTTGCGCGCGCGCGGCGTGAAGGTGCCCTCGCCGGACGCAGCCGCGGTCAGCGCCTCGCATAGGTGGATGCGGCGTTCGCGCGCGAACGCATCGAGCCGCGCGATGGTCGTATTGCCAAACCCGCGTCGCGGCGTATTGATGACGCGCAAGAGCGACATGTCGTCGCTCGGGTTGTGGGCGACGCAGCAATAGGCCAGCGCGTCGCGAATCTCCTTGCGGTCGAAGTACGATTGCCCGCCGATCAGCCGGTACGGGATGTGCCGCAGCCGCAGCTTCTCCTCGAACGGCCGCGCCTGGATGGCGGATCGCAGCAGGATCGCCATATCGTCGTAGCGCCGACCGTTGCGATGCAAGTCCATCGCCTTGCGCACGACCCAGTCGACCTCGGCCTCGCCGTTCGCCGTGCGCACCCAGCGCACGGGGGCGTTGCCGCCCGCGTTCGCGCGCAGCTGCTTCGGATGCCGCTCGGGGTTCACGGCGATGATCGCGTTCGCAAGCGCGAGGATCGACGCCGTCGAGCGGTAGTTCTCCTCGAGCGTCACGACTTTGGCGCCGGGGAAGTCCTTCTCGAAGCGCAGGATCTTGTCCATCTCGGCGCCTCGGAAGCCGTAGATCGACTGGTCGTCGTCGCCCACGACGCAGATGTTGCGCTCCGGGCCGACCAGCGCTCGCGTGAAGCGGTACTGCGCGCCGTTCGTGTCCTGGTACTCGTCGACCATCAGATAGCGGAAGCGCTTCTGGTACTTGTCGCGCACCGCCTCGTTCTCGTTGAGCAGGCGAACCGGAAGCAGGATCAGATCATCGAAGTCGACGCAGTTCACCGCCTGGAGCGCTTCCTGGTAGCGCACGTAGGCACGGGCGACCAGGTACTCGTATTCGTCGACCGCTTCCTCGACGAGGTCCTCGGGCGACGCGAAGCGGTTCTTGGCGAGCGAGATCGCCGTCTGGACCCCGCGAGCATCGCTCGTCGAGACCGCCCCGCGAATGTCGCGCAGCACCGTTCGCAGGAGCGACACCTGATCGGACGAGTCGTAGATCGTGAACGTCGACCGCAATCCGACCGCCTCGGCCTCGGCGCGCAGCATGCGCACGCCGAGCGCGTGGAACGTCGACAGCGTCAGCCCTTTCGGCTTCCGTCCGCCGAGCAAGCCGCCGACGCGCTCGCGCATCTCCGCGGCCGCCTTGTTCGTGAACGTTACGCCGAGGATGTTCTCGGGCGGCGTTCCCTGTGCGAGCAGGTACGCGATGCGATGCGTGATCGCCCGCGTCTTGCCGGTGCCGGCTCCCGCCAGCACGAGCAGCGGCCCCTCCGTCGTCAGCACGGCCTCGCGCTGCGCGGGGTTGAGACCGGCTACCAATCCTGCAGCGCTTCTTGCGCTCACCACGTCGCTTCGACTCCCTTCACCAGCTTCTCGATCGAGACCTGGCAGGATAACACCTGGGGGACGTCGACGCGACCGGCTGCTAGCTTTCCGCAGCTCCCGCGCTGCGCCACGATTGGAACGCGCGCTTCATCTGTCGAATCGCCTGTTGCAGGCGGTGTCGATTCTCGATGAGCGCGAGCCGCAGAAAGCCCTCGCCCTCCGGCCCGAACCCGATGCCGGGCGCGACCGCGACCTCGGCGTCTTCCATCAGACGTCGCGCGAAGTCCATCGAGCCCATGTCGGCGAACTCCTCCGGCAGCGGCGCCCACACGAACATGCCGCCGCGCGGCACGGGGACCTCCCAGCCGATGCGGCCCAGCCCCTCGACGAGGACGTCGCGCCGCTCCTGATAGCGCAGCGCCTGCTCTTTCGTGTACTCGTCGCAATGCCGCAGCGCGATGATCGCCGCGATCTGGATCGCCTGGAAGATGCCGTAGTCGTAGTAGCCCTTGATCTTGCCGAGCGCGTCGATGATGCGTTGGTTGCCCACGCAGTAGCCGATGCGCCAGCCGGCCATGTTGAACGACTTCGACATCGTCGTGAACTCACAGCCGATGTCCATCGCTCCCGGCGTCGAAAGGAAGCTCGGCGCGCGATAGCCATCGAACGTGATGCCGCCGTAGGCGAAGTCGTGGACGACGATGAGCTCGTGCTGCCGCGCCAACTTGACGACCGCGGCGAAGAAGTCGCGATCGACCGTGTGGGCCGACGGGTTGTGCGGGTAGTTGAGGAACAGGACCTTCGGCTTCGGGGTCAGCGACCGGCACGTGTCGTGAACGCGGCGCAGGAATGCCTCGTCATCGGAGACCGGAACGCCGAGGTAGCTGCCGCCGGCGATGACGACGCCGTAGGCGTGAATCGGGAACGATGGCGTCGGTACGAAAGCGGTGTCGCCCGGCCCCAGCAGCGC
Organism: uncultured Planctomycetia bacterium; assembly: GCA_964392615.1. Classification (GTDB taxonomy): domain Bacteria; phylum Planctomycetota; class UBA8108; order UBA8108; family UBA8108; genus CAYMRB01. The sequence goes on from CAYMRB010000109.1 coordinate 5,395, forward strand.
GAGGCAGAGGTGGCTGAACCCCTCCTTCGAGCCGATCGTCGCCATGACCTCGGTGTCGGGATCGATCGAGACGCCGTAGTGCGATTTGTAGTACTTCGCGACCTCGCGACGCAGGTTGTAGATGCCCGACGCGGCGGAGTAGCGGTGGTTGCGGGGGTCCTGGACGACCTCGCACAGCTTCTCGACGATCGGCGCCGGCGTCGGGTCCGACGGGTTGCCCATCGCCATGTCGATGATGTCGATTCCCTCTCGGCGCTTCGTGTCCTTCAGGCGGTTGATGCTGCCGAAGAGGTAGGGCGGCAAGCGCGCCATCCTCTCGCTGAAGTGGATGGATTCTCGGTCCTCGAAGGTCATGTCGTCGTCGGTCTCGTGCTCGAAGGGGGGGGCGGTCCACGGCCGCGCTATCCTACATCTCGCCTTGCGGCGCGGCGCCTCTTTCTTCTATCCGACTCTTTCCGCGCGTCGATGGCCGGTAATCCCCTTCGACCGGCCGGAAACGCGTTATCCGGCCGTTCTCGGTTGCGTCGATGCGTCCGCGCAACTATTTTTGTGTGCCGGCTTCCTGCCAGGAAGCCCGGGATGTGCTGGATAGCGTCAGTAAAAGAAGAACGGACCCCATGGATTTCCCTCGGGTCGAGGTCCTTTCGGACGACTCGATCGATCAGGCCGACGAACGCGTCGAGAAGGCGTATGAGGACGCCGGCGCCGAGTTCGTCGCCTTCGAGAACCTCAACAGCTCGCTCGGCCACGCGGGGCACTGCCACTTCTTCCACGCAGTCCTCGACGATCGGCCCGCCGTGGTCGTCGTGGCCACCGGCGAGTGGGACGAGGAAACGACGATCACGGCGCTCAACGTGCTCCTCGAGCTGCGCCTCGATCCGGATCCGCCGGGGTCTCAGCCCCAGTTCCGGTTCCACTCGCACGAAGCCGTGCCGGAGATCCTGACCCTTCTCTTCGGCGATTCCCCGCTGTCCGAGCTCGAATGGCGAGCGTGTCTGGTCGCCCGGTTCGGGCACGAGCTCTCCGCCAGTGCCAGTCAGCAGCTTGCGACGGTCGCTTGCTACCTGTCGCGCAGCGTCTTCGGCGTCGAGCTCGCTCTGGGCGACGACTCGCTCGATGGGATCGCTTCGGTGGTCTGCGAGCGACTGGCCGCGGCCCATCCGCCCGCGGAGCCCCTCAACGCGCTGATTCTCTACGGCTGCCTGTTCGGCGAGTGCCTGCGGGCCATCGTCGACCGCCCGAGCCGCTGGTTGCGCGTGCGCCAATTCGATCCGTGGCCGGCGCTGGTCTTCGCGAACTCGTCGCCGGACGAGGACGTCGACGCCGGCTCGCAGACGGCGGATCAGATCGCGTTCAGCCCCATCGCTCACGTCATCCACCTGTACCAGACCGGCGAGCGGGACGCCCTGAAGATCGCAGCCGACGGCCTCAAAGCCAAGTGCCAGTGAGGTTTACGCGTGTGTGGGGCGGGCGGGTCGACGGCGAAATCCGTTGACAGCGTCCGGGGGCTCCTTTACAGTCGGGGGATACGTCGCGCGCTGCGCATAAGTTGCTTCTGATTCAGGAGTTGGAACGACAGCGCGTCGCCCGTTCCAGCGAGCCGAGCGAGCATCGTGAGCACGGAAGACCGCCTCGCTCCAGAATCCGAGCCGACGCCACGCCGCACCGACGCGTCGGCTGCCGGCTCGGGAACGCGCCGGGTCGGCGGGGGGAGCAAGTCGCTGTGGTCTCTCTCTCCGGCGCTCTTTCTGTTTCCCGCGCTCCTCGTCGCGGTCGCCGTCCTCGTGTACTTGCTGTTCGTCGCGAGCTCGAAGGACAGCCGCACCGTCGGCGAGATCCTCCAGGACATGCGCTCCGGCGGCTCGCACTCGCGACGGCAGGACGCGTTCGCGCTCTCGACGCGGGTCACCGAGCTGGCCGCGAAGGGCGGTGCGCCGCGGTACTTCACGGATTCCGAGACCGACGAGCTGCTCCGACTCCTGGAGGAGTCTCCCGACGACGACGAGCTCAGGGCGTATCTCGTGCGCGCGGTCGGTCGCGCGGGACAGCCGGCGAAGACGCTACCGGTGCTCGCCAAGATGCTCGCGGACGAGGAGACGCCGCTCGAGGTCCGGACGAACGTCGTGGCCGCGCTGTCGCTGTCGCGGTCGCGCGAGGCAGTCGAGCCGCTCGTTCAGGAGCTGCGCCGTCGTCCGGGGGCCGACGAGTGGGAGGTCCGCTGGCTCGCCGCGCAGGCGCTCGTCAATGTCACGACCGGCGGCGAGGAGCTGTCCGACGCCCAGCTCGACGACCCGGTCGCCCGCATCGCCGTGCGCGAGTTGCGCGCCCTGCTGGCCGACACGCGGCGCGAGGTGAGCTGGAACGCCGCCTACTATCTGGCGCGCTACTTCAACGATGCGGCCGGTGCGACTATCCTGGATGATGTGGTTCGTCGCGAGTTTCTCGACGGCGAGCGCGGCGACCGCGGCCGCGAGCTGACCGACCTCGAGAAGGAGAGTTGGATCCAGTTCGCGCTCGAGGGTCTGTATCGATTGCGCGGCGCGGCATTGCGCCCCGTGCTCGAGGCGAAGAAGAACGATCCGAGCGTGAAGGTGCGACACACGGCGCTGTCGCTCCTCGAAAGGCTCGGAACCCGCGGCGCGAGCGCCGCCCCCGAAGCGCCGGCTGACAGGTCCGAACCGTGAGTACCGCAACGAAGCATTCCGACGACAAGAAGGCCTCCCGCCGATCGTTTCTCTCCCGAGTGGGCGTCGGCTGGGCCATCTTCTCGGCAGCGTCCGCTGCCAGCCTCGCGATGACCGCGCGCTTTCTCTTCCCGAACGACCTTTTCGAGCCGGCGTCAAAGTTCCGGGCCGGCTTCCCGAGCGACTACCCCGCGAGCGAGGCGGGCGTCGTCGACGAGCGCTTCAAGGACCGCGGCGTGTGGATCGTGCGCACGCTGGAGGAGTTCTACGTCCTGTCGACCGTCTGCACCCACCTCGGCTGCACGCCGAACTGGCTCGAGGCGGAGCGCAAGTTCAAGTGTCCGTGCCACGGCAGCGGCTTCTACGTGGACGGCGTCAACTTCGAGGGGCCGGCACCCCGTCCCCTCGAGCGATTCGAGATCGGCCTCGCGCCCGACGGCCAGATCGTGATCGACAAGAGCCGCAAATTCCAGCAGGAGAAGGGGCAGTGGGGCGAGCCGGACGCCTCGCTGAAGATCGCCTCCGTTGTCTGAGGTGCAGTGTCGCCCTCCCTCCCGATCCGCGCTTCCTGACCCTACCGAGTTCGAGAGTCATTCGACGTGAGCTGGTTAAAGTTCCTGACCGGTACCCAGATCTGGAAATCGATCTTCCGGCACAAGTACCCGGACAACCCCCGCGATCAAGCGCTCGTCGTGCTATCGAGCGTCTTCCTGCACCTGCATCCGATCAAGGTCCGCAAGTCGGGCGTCCGGATGAGCTTCACGTGGTGCATGGGAGGGATCACGTTCTTCCTGTTCCTCGTCGAGACGATCACCGGCGTCCTGCTGATGTTCTACTACCGGCCGGTGGTCGAGTACGCCTACAACGACATCAAGGCGCTGCGCGATCACGTGCCGATCGGCATCATGCGGGAGCTGCACCGGTGGGGGGCCCATGCGATGGTCATCACTGTCTGGCTCCACATGCTGCGCGTGTTCCTGACGGGATCCTACAAGCCGCCGCGCGAGTTCAACTGGAACGTCGGCGTGATCCTCCTCGTGCTCACGCTGCTGCTCAGCTTCACCGGCTATCTACTGCCGTGGGACCAGCTGGCGATCTGGGCCATCACGGTCGGTACGAGAATGGCGGGCGCCACGCCGTTCATGGGGCACGAAGGTCCGGGAGCGGCGCTGATCGCGCTCGGCGACGTGCCTCTCATCACCGCCGGCAGCGACGTGCGCTTCGCGCTGCTGGGCGGAAAGACGGTCGGCGCCGCCACGCTGTTGAGGTTTTACGTCCTTCACTGCGTCGCGATCCCGCTCGGCGCCGGAGTGCTGATGGCCGTCCACTTCTGGCGTATCCGCAAGGACGGGGGGATCTCGGGTCCGCTGTGATCCGCGTCGCAGGGCCGTGATTCGCAGAGGGACACCTCGACGAGGAGGCGCGCGACCGACAGGGATCGCGCACCGCAGAGAGTCAGAACAACGCAGGAGTTGAGCGAGTGTTCGCGCTATCCATTGAGCCCCTTCCCGAGTTTGTGAAGGACTTCGTCGACGGGCTTCTGGGACCGGTCAGCTACTTCGTGATAGCCGTCGTCGTCTTCTGGGCGATGATCCAGTTCCGCAGGCTTTGGACGAAGGGCTGGTTCATCGGCAGCCTGACGGTGGTTGGCAGTCTCTTCTACCTGTGGAGCCTGACGGACGAGGACTTCCGCCTCATCGTCTCGAAGCCCGACAACGTCCCGATCACGATCCTGTTCTTCGCGCTCGGCGGTGTGCTGTGGATCGCGTTCCGCCGCATGGTCATCAACGACGAGCTGATCGCCAAGGGCCTCCCGACGTTCGAGGCGCGCGAGAGCAGGAAGCGCGTCATGTGCTGGCCGGACCTCCTCTACAGCGAGTTCCTCGCGCTGATCGTCTGCTCGATCCTGCTGCTCGTGTGGGCCTACTATCTGAAGGCACCGCTCGAGCAACCGGCCCACCCGACGGCCACGCCCAACCCGGCGAAGGCGCCGTGGTACTTCCTCGGCCTGCAGGAGATGCTC
>CAYMRB010000109.1:10111-23540 GCA_964392615.1 uncultured Planctomycetia bacterium
GTCTACTTCGACCCGTGGCTCGCCGGAGTCGTGTTTCCGACGTTCATTATCGTCGGGCTCATGGCGATTCCGTTCGTCGACGTGAACCCGAAGGGCTGCGGCTACTACACGTTCAAGGAGCGACCGTTCGCGATCACGACCTTCCTGTTCGGCTTCATCGTCCTGTGGATCCTGCTGATCGTGCTCGGGACGTTCCTGCGCGGGCCGAACTGGGACTTCTTCGGGCCCTACTCGTTCTGGGACGTGCACAAGGTGCAGGCCCTGAACAACATCAACCTCTCCGACATCTTCTACATCGACGGGCTCGAGCGGCCGCTGCCGTCGAACATCTGGCTGCGCGAGCTGCCTGGGCTCGTCGTCGTGATCCTGTATTTCGTCGCGGTGCCGCCGATCCTCGCCAATCTGTTCTTCCGGAAGCTGTACGTTCGCATGGGCTTCATCCGGTACCAGACGATGGCGTTCTTCGTGATCTGCATGGCAGCGCTACCGCTGAAGATGATCCTGCGCTGGACGATCAACCTGAAGTACGTCGTGGCCCTCCCCGAGTGGTCCTTCAATATCTAAGTTCTCAGAGATGGCGGATCAAAAGTACTGGACCCCGACGCGCGGATACCTCTCGGACGCGGGTAGCGGAGCCGCGGACCCCGACGCAGCGCCTGCGGCGGCGAGCCCATCGGCCGCATCGACGACTTCGCCGTCGACGTCCGCGGCCGGTGCCCCTGGCTGCTGGACGCCGACGCGGGGCTACCTCGTCGGTGCGGTGCAGCCCGCTGCCGATGCCGGGAGCGCTCCGGAGAGCGCGGCCGCTCGCAAGGCCAATGTCGGCAAAGCTGCGGCCGCGACGCCCACTCCGAGGTCCGACGCGGAGCCGTCTTCGGACCCGGCGCGCGATTCGATCACCACGGTTGATCGGCTCGCGGATCACCGCGTCTTTCGCGATATCGGCAAGGCGATCTACGACGAGCCCGACAGCGAGACGACGCTCTATCGCATTCCGACGCTGAACGTCCTCTTCGCGGTCACGAGCGCGCTACTCCTTCTGTCGCTCGCCGTGGTCTTTTGGCAGGACTACGATCGGCAGTGGAAACACATCCAGAAGGACTGGATCGCCGAGCTGCGCAAGGACTACTCCGCCGAGCGCGACGAGCACGCCGAGGCCAGCCTGGACGGGCTCGCGGGGGTGAGCGATGAGCTCGACGCCGTGCTGCGTAAGCTCGACAGCGACGCCGCCGCCGCCACGATCGCGGACCTGCCGGCGAAGCCGACGCTCGGCTCCGAGGTCACCGGGCGTGCGGCGACGCAGAGCTTCCGCCAGGTCTCGCGACGGATCGAGGCGGCGATCGCCGCCGCACGCGATCGGCTCGATCGCGACGAGAAGTACGAGTCGCTCGCCGCGGCTGCGGCCGCCAAGGCCCACGAGTCCAGCGAGGCCGATCGCAAGAGCCGGGAGACGCGCGGCGAGTACCAGGCCAAGAGGTTCGTGTTCGAGGAAGAGAAGCGCCAGCTTTTCCAGGGCGGTCAAACGACCGCGGCCAAGCGGCAGGTGGATCGTCTCACCGAGGCCTTCAACAAGAAGTGGGACGTCGTCCTCGACGGGTACGATCGCGCCAAGGAGGAGGCCAAGGCGGCGGCGGACAGCGCGAACGCGACGTTCGCCAGCTACGTCGAGGAGCGCACCTCCGTGCCGCGAAAGGGCGGCACGAGCACCGACCTTGCCGCGCTCGAGAGCCGCTACGGTGCCCTGCGCCGGCCGATTGATATCGTTCAGGATCGGCTCGATCTGATCGAGGTGAACTGGCGCAACGGTCTGCGTAACGCGCCGCTCCTCGACGCGCTCGCTCCGACCTACAGAATCGAGAAGGTCATCACGCCGCAGATCAAGGAGCCGCTCAATTTCCTCGACGTCGAGCGCATCCATCGCTGCAAGACGTGTCACATCAACATCGACAGCTCGGCTCCCGAGGTCGTCGACTGGCATTCCGATGGCTGGGGTACGGTCTATCAGAGCCACCCGCGTCTCGATCTGTTCCTGTCGACGGCGAGTCCGCACCCGTACGACGACTTCGGCTGCACGACGTGTCACTACGGAGATGGTCATGCACTCGAGTTCGGCCTCGTCGCGCACACGCCGACCGACGAGACGCAGAAGCGCGAGTGGGAAGAGAAGTACCACTGGCACGAGCCGCATCATCAGGACTTCCCGATGCTGCCGAAGCAGTACTCGGCCTCGAGCTGCACGAAGTGTCACTCCGACGAGGTCGCTGTCGAGGGAGCCGGGAAGCTGAACCGCGGCAAGGAGCTCGTGCGAGCGTACGGCTGCTTCGGTTGCCACAAGATCGACGGCTTCGAGATCACGCAGGGCGACACCCTCGACGACGTCTGGAAGCTCGAGAAAGTCGGACCGAACCTCGCCCACATCGGCGACAAGGTGACGCGGGACTTCCTGCAGCGCTGGATTCGCAAGCCCGGGCACTTCCGGGAGTCGACGCGCATGCCGCAGTTCTTCGACCTGACGAACAACCGCGGCACGATGAAGCTGAACGTGCCGGACTCGGAGAACGCGCCGCGGACCGAGATCGACTTCCACGCGCGCAACGGCATCGAGGTGCTCGGTCTGACGACGTACTTGCTGGACACGAGCCGGTCGGTCAGCGACGTCGTTGTGCCCGATGCCGTCGGCGATGCGACGCGCGGCCGCGAGCTCATCAAGCAGGTGGGCTGCCTCGGCTGCCACTCGATCAAGATCGAGACTGAGAGCACCGAGAGCGACGCGCCGACGCTGGCGGAGGTTCGCGCCTCTCTGGAGAAGGCAGGGGCCGCGGTCGCGAAGAGCGGCGTGGTCGGGGCCAAGCTGGATCTCGCGTATCGAGAGGTCGAGACAGCGCTCGAGATGCAGTTCGAGTGGCTCGACGCGCTGTGGATCGGCCAGGACATCGAGCTGCTGTACCATCGCGTCAGCAACGCGATCGAGACGGCCGAGCGTCTCGAGGAGTCTCTCGGCGAAGTCGACGAGAACGCCGAGATCGACAGCGCTGCGCTCGGCGGCGCGGCGAAGCTCGCGCGACTGGTCTACGACCGGTGGGTTCACAGCACGTTCGCGTCGGATCTGAGCTCTGTCGCGCGCAAGTTCGACCTGCGCACGGAGGCGGGGCGCACGCAGGCGACCCGCTGGATGGCGACGTGGATCGTTTCGCCCGAGCGCCACGATCCCGCCACGGTGATGCCGAGCTTCCGTTTCGAGCAGGAAGTCGACGGCGAGCAGAAGGTGGCCGACATGGTCGCCTACCTCCTGGCGCTCGACTACAACGAGATCGACTACGTGGCGACGCCCGCCGTCCGTCCGAGCGCGCTCGACGACGCCGCGCGCCAGGCTCGGAACGCGAGCTGGGCGGAAGGCGTCGCGACGCTCGACAAGAAGGCCATCCAGGACGATCTCGCTCTGCGCACGCTGCTCGACGAGATGACCTTCGACCTCCTGCGCGCAACCCACACGGCGCGCGAGGCGAAGGAGCAGCTGCCGGAGATGTCGATCGACCACAAGCTGAGGTTCGTCGGGCATCGCATGGTGCGACGCTACGGCTGTTTCGGCTGTCACGACGGCATCGCGGATGACGATCCCGGTCCGAAGGCGCTCGCGAAGCGCGCCGAGACGCTAGCAGCTGGCGGCGCGCTCGTCGCGAAGACGTTCGACGACGCGCCGAGTATCGGCCCCGAGCTCAACAGATGGGGACACAAGGACCCCGCACGCCTCGACTTCGGCCTGTGGGGCCACCAGCCGGGCGGCAGCGAAGCGATACCGCATCGCCGCTACGATTGGCTCACGAAGAAGCTCGAGAGGACGCGACGCTACGACGTGCTGCCGGTCGAGAGGGTGAAGTCGGACGGCACGCCGGAGTGGAAGGTCAGCAAGCGCCTCATGCACAAGAAGCCGGACGAGCTGCTGATCATGCCGCTCTTCCCGTTCCGCGACGATGAGGAGCAGATCGAGGCGATCACGACCTTCGTGTTGAGCCTCGTCGACGACCCGATCGCGCCGGAGAAGAAGAAGACGCTCGACGACCGCGAGCGCGTTCTCGAAGCCGGCGGCCGACTCGTCAGAAAGCTGAACTGCGCGGGCTGCCATCGACTCGGCGCGTCGACGGAGTACGTGCACATCGACGATCTGCCGGACGCGAGCCAGGTCGGTGACGAGGCCGCGCGTCTCCGCACGATCGAGTCGGAGACATGGACTGCGCGCGCCGAGCGGTGGATCGCGAAGCCCGTCGGCGATCCGCTCGATCAGGAGGCCGGCATCACGGTGCCGGGCGGCTTCCCGCTGATGAACCGCGTGCACCAAGAGCGGACGGGCGACGGGAATCTCGACGCGAAGTCGACGGAGGTCTTCAGCGCGTACGAGGAGCCGGTCGGCGTCACCGAGCTCGTGCGTCGCCACTACGATCCGCTGCCCGCGTTCATTCAGGATGTCGCCCGCGCGCTCGAGGCGATCTCCAACGAGGACGAGGGCGAGGACGATCTGTCCTTCCAGCCGTATCGCCAGAAGCTCCAGGCGTTCCTCGATTCGCAAGCCAAGGAACCGGACGCGGAGTTCACGAAGAGGATCAACCGCTCTTTCCTCGGCGACACGGAGGACGAGGAAGAGCTGTGGGTCGGCGAGTACCTTGTCGAGATGCTCGAGGATCCCTACGGGCAGGATCTAGACCTGTGGCAAGCCCGCGGCCTTCGCGGCACCGCTCGGTTGGCCGAAGGCTTCCGCAGTCTGGCGAAGGTGATGGGCGTCCGGATCGTGCCGCGTCCGTACGAGGAACGCACTCTCGCGGTCGAAGGCTACAACGAGGGAGGCGTGCGGTTCTACTTCGGCACGGACGCGACGACGCGCTACAGGGCCGCGCCACCGCTTCTGCGCCAGGGCGATCGCGTCAAGAGCGAGTGGCTGTTCGATTTCTTGCTCGACGTGCGCCAGGTTCGGCCATGGCTCAAGCTGCGCATGCCGTCGTATCGTCTGTCGGACGACGAGGCGCGACTCCTCGTCGAGTGGTTCAAGGCGAAGTCCGGCGTGCCGTTCGCCGCCGAGAGGTCGCCGGAGGATCGTCTCGACGCCGAGCTCGCGGGTCTCGGCAAGGCCCTGTTCGGCAAGGGCCAGGTCGAGGTGAGCTACCACGACGCGACAGGCGGCGGGACGCAAACCGTGACGGCGGACAGCAAGCAGTGCAATCAGTGCCATCCGCGCGGGACGGACTACCCGACGAAACCCATGCTCGATCCCGCCGACGCGTTCGCGTCCGAGGAGATTCCGGCGACCGCACCGGATGACAGCCATTGGATCGTCTTTCGCCGGGGCGAGGGCGTCGAGGTCGTCGCCGGCTTCGAGTCGGTCGAGGCGGCGAAAGCCGAGGCCGAGCGCCGCTTCTCGGGGTCCGGCACGGTCTGGGCCGTCGGGAAGCCGTGGGACAAGAGCGCGTGGGGGCCGGATCTGCAGCTCGCGGCCGGTCGGCTGCGGCCGCAGTGGATGCGGGAGTGGATCTACTACCCGCCGGACTTCATGCCCGGCACCAAGATGCCGAGCTTCTTCGCGCGCGAGCGCTTCACGGGTGACCGAGCCGCCCACGTCGGCGCCGCGGACAAGGTCGTCGTCGATGCGTTGCTGCGCTACCTCGTCCACATGAACCGGCCCGAGGTCGCGAACGCGACTTCCGGAGGCGACGCCACAGCAGGCGAGTGAGCGGCTCGCGAGACAGCTCGAAGACTCGGGAGGAGTACCGTGAGGTCACTCGATAGGTTCGCTTTCCTCGTCGTCGCTTCGGTCATCGTCTTCGGGGCGAGTTGCGAGGAGCCCCCGGCGACACCGTCCGCGCCGGCGACGAACGGCGCGGCGAAGCCGACGAACGGTGACGGCGGCAAGGCTGCGCCGACCGCGCGTGCGCCGCTCGGCACCGGCGTGATCGCCGGCGTGGTGAAGATCGTCGGCGCGCCGACCGCGGTGACGCTCGATGTCTCGTCGGTCGCCGAATGCGCCAAGGCGCGCGCGGGCAAGCCGCTTCTCAGCGATGCGTTCACCGGTGCGGACGGCATGTTCGCCGACTGCGTCGTGCGAGTCGTCAAGGGCGCGGCGACGCGCGGCTATCCGGTGCCGGACGAGCCGGTTATCCTCGATCAGGTCGGCTGCCGCTACGAGCCGCACGTTTTCACGATTCGCGTCGGGCAGACGCTGCTGATACGCAACAGCGATCCGTTCTTCCACAACGTCAACAACCCGGAGACCGGCATCAACCTGTCGATGCCGAACACCGGCGAGGTCGTCAAGAAGCGCATGTTCAAGCACCCCGGGCCATCGGTGTTCCAATGCAGCGTGCACCCGTGGATGTCGGCGTGGGCGGTCGCCACGGACAATCCGTTCTGCGCGAAGACGGGCGCGGACGGGCGATTCTCCATCGAAGCGCTGCCGCCGGGCGAGTACACGATCGAGGCGTGGCACGAGCCCGACATGAAGCTCGAAGCCCCCGAGCCCAAGACGATCCGCATCGGTGCGGGCGAGAAGGTCGAGGGCGTCGAGTTCGTGTTCACCTGGAAGGGGTAGACGCGATCGGCCCGAACTCCGACGTCACGGACTGCACGACGTAGCCGACGTGCGTGATCCGTTCGATGCGCCGCTCGAGGCGTCTCTCCACGCTCTGGCCGAGGACCGTCATCGTCACCGTCTGACGCTCGAGGTCGATCGTCGCGACGAGCTCGATGGTCTCGTTGACGGGCACCTTGGCCGGGCGCGACAACGAGCGGCCGCTCAACAGGGGCCCTTCCACCATCTGGCACATCTGACCGGCGCTGCGCAGCCCGCACTTGATGAGGCGCGCGTCCTTCGGGGCGTCGCCGAACGCGAGGAAGGCGTTGCCGGGCGGCGGTCGCGAGGGATCCTTCGCGACGTTGGGGATCATGCGGAACCGGAGCGTCAGCGTCGTTCTTCCCGTCAGGGGCCTTTCGAGCTTGCGCAGCGCGAGCCCGACCTTGCCGGTCGTCTGCAGCCGCCAGCCCAGATCGGCGGGCGACACGCGGATGTTCTCGAGGTGATGGAAGTCCGGGTGGCGCGTCGTGTTCACCTGCGCGGGGGCGGCCGCTGCAGGCGTCGGCGTCTTCTTCACCGCGAGCCCGTCGGCGACGACCAGGTCACGGCCCTCGCTGCCGAGGCACATGACGCCGCCGTCCGTCGTCGACAGGAACAGCCGACCGTTGGCAGCGGCCATGCCGTCGAAGATGGGGACCGAGTCGATCTTGTAGGCCGCGCGCTTCTCGCCGTCGCGTGCCGACAGGGCGACCAACACGCCGCCCATTTCGCCAGCGTAGGCGTCGCGTTGTGCGGCCAGTCGCGCCTTCGTCGCAGCGGCGCTGATGCGCGTGATGGTCTCCTCCTGATCCACGACGTCCGGCGGGCCAGCGACGAAGAGCGTCTCGTCGGCGAGCGCGATGGCTCGACCGAGCACCGGTGCCGTGCGTGACCAAGCGTAGCGCGGTCGCGTCGGCGTCTTGCGCCGAGGCTTCGAAGCGGCGCCCTTGGCGGTGCTCTTCGAGCCTCCGGGCCGACGCGAATGCACCGGCACGATCTCCGGCGACTTGCTCGCGGCGAACACGTGATACTCGAGCGCCGTCGTGCGAGGGAAGTACTGCGGGCGTCGACCGAACGCGTAGACCCGCGCTTCGTCGAAGACCATGATGCGTCCGGCGGGCGCGCGGTATGCGGCGAGATACCAGCCGCCGGCGCCCGACATGGGGCTCTTGCCGTACAGCCAGTACGTGCGGTGCCACCAGGAGTCGTCGAGGAATCCCGTCGGCGAGAAGAGGTGTGCGCCGTCGCCCTTCTGATCCGCGAAGTCGCTCGGCGCGCGAACGCCGACGCGCTTGCCGGCGGTGTCGAACGGCTGGGACCGCATGTAGACCGACGTGCCGTCGAACGACAGCACGTCCGGCAGGGCGACCGGCAGGTTCGGCCAGGTGATTCCCGCGTCGAGCGGCTTGCCGCTCTGCGGGTGCTTCGCGTCGAGCACCGTTTCGGACAGCTTGCGACCGCTCGCCGCGTCGAGACGCAGATAGCGCAGCCCGCCGTCGAGGAACATCGAGCGTCCCGCGACGCAGTGCACGACGGCGCGGCCCTCTTCCGCAGCGGGGATGATCAGCACGCTGCCGTGGACCGGCCACACGGACTCCACCTGCTCCCACGCGGTCAACCGCAGGTCCTCCGGCGCGGCGCGGAAGCGCCAGACGAGCTCGCCGTCGCTCGCGCGCAAGCACGTCACGTGACCGTCGGCCGATCCGAAGATGACGCGGTCCGACCAGATCGTCGGGGGCGAATCGACGCGCGCGCCCGCGGTGTGGCTCCACAGACCGCGGCCGGTCGCCTCGTCGAGCGCTCGAACCGCGTGGGCATCGACGGAGGCGACGTAGACCCTGCCGTTCGCGATCACGGGGCTCGTCAGCCGGCCTCCGATCTCAGCGCGCCACGTATGTCGCAGCTCCGTCGGCACCGTCGTCGTCGTGCGACCGCTGCGGGCCGCGTCGTGACGGTAGGTGGGCCAGTCCGATGCGCCGGTCGCGCGTTGCGTCGCGACGGCTCCGTGGGCCGGCCCCCGGACGAGGCGCGTCGACCTCGCAGCCTCCGTTCCCGACGTGGTCGTCGGCGTCCTGCGTGCGGGCGCCAGCGCGTTCAGTCCGCTCAGCTTGGCGACGACGTAGCAGGCGCAGCTGTGGGGGGGCGCATAGGTCAGCCCGTTGGCGGGGACGACGCCGTAGAGGCACGCGCCGCGCACCCAATCGTTGCGGTTCCAGTGCTCGGCGTTCAGGTCGACGTATTCGATGCCCGTTCGCGACGCGACGACGAAGCGATTGGTCGCCTTGGCGCGATGGCAGCGGTGGTGCGGCATGTGGGTGCCGTCGTCTGCCGGAAACGACCGCTTGACCTCGCCGGTGTGCAGATCGCGTCCGGTGAACCTGCCGGTGTCGCGACGGTTCGTGGTCGGTGCGGTCCAGACGAGACCATCGATAACGAAGACGTCCTCGGGCGAATCGTACCCCGACGGTGCGTGTGCGGCGGTCCACAGCGTCTTGCCCGTAGCGGCGTCGAGGGCGGTCATCGTGTCCTTGCCGCCCTTGTGTCGCAGGATCTTCTCGCCGCCGGCGACGACGACGACGCCGTCCTTCACGACGAGCGTGATGCCGAACCACGAGCGGATCTTCGCGGCGCGCGACACCGGTTTCGACTTCCAGGCCGGGCTGCCATCGCGGCGGTCGAGTGCGACGACGCTCTCGCCGTCGTGAAACACCACGCGTCCGGCGTCGGCGCCGAGGCTGAGCGGAGCGACTGCGGATCGCGCTTTCCAGAGAATCTCGCCCGTTTCGGGCCGGAGGGCCACGATGCTCTGCGTCTCGCCCTTCCACGCCCAGGCTTGCGGCTCGGACGCGACGTCGCCGTGTCGGTCGTACTCGGAGCGCGTCGACCACGGGCGCGACGTCGGTGTCTCGTCGACGAGCACGAATAGGACGCCGTCCGAGTACAGGAGCTCCTCGGCTCCCTCCGTGCCGCCGAACGTGCGCCGCGTCTCGCCGGTGGCCGGATCGATGGCGGACACGGGTGCGCCGAGCCCGAGCGTGAAGTAGACGGAGTCGCCGCCGACGACAAGGCGTCGCGGCAGCTGCGCCGGCCCGCTCTTGAGCGGCCAGAGGTGAATGTGCCACGGCTCGATCGCCCTCTTCCACAGGACGACGCCGCTGAACGCGTCGCGCGCGACGAGCTTCCACTCGGCGGGCAGCTGAACCTCGGCGCGCAGGCCCTCGTCGATCACGTAGAACACGCGGCCGCGGTCGGTGACCATCGCGTTGAAGCTCGACATGTGATCGTGGTGTCGCGTCCACCGGGGCGAGCCGACCCACTGCAGGTGCGCGGGGGGCCCGACGACGGAGTCGTTCGCGACGGCGTTGTTGCTCGCGTCGTGCAGGTAGTGCGTCCACGCGTCGATGTCCTGCGGCCGCGGCTTGACGTTGCGGATCCACGCGCCGTCTCGCTTGACGTACGCGACGCCGTTCGGGCAGAGCACGCGCATCAGCTCCGCGAGGGGCACGTCAGCGGGATCCTCGGCGACCACGAGGTTGACGAGGCCGTCGACGTACGGCAGCCGGCGGCCATCGTACCGGTCGATCGAGATCCTTCCGTACAAGCCGAGCGCTCGCACGCGCTCACGAGCACGAGCGACGTCGTCCGCATCGGTCGCGAGCCCCTGGACGAGGTAGCGATTCGCGGCTCCGAGGGATGCGGTGAGCGATCCGTCGCCGCAGCCGACGTGCACGACCAAACCGCCGCGCACACCGGTCGCGTTCAGAATCTCGCCCGCGGGCGACTCCGGAGGGGCGGCCACGGCAGGGCCGGACAGCGCGACCCAACAACACAGCAGGCTGCGAACCGTCGGCAAGAGTGTTCGGCCGGGAGTCGAAACAGCAGTCATGGCAGTATCGCGCGTGCGGAGTTTGGAGCAGAGCGACGCCGTTTCCTTCGGCGCGGAGTCCAGCGTACCGGTTCCTCGCGGCCTGTCGTGCCGGAAAAGCGGCACGGGGCGCGCACGCGCATCTTCCCGGCCGTGGAGGCGGCGGACCGGCGTTGCGGATGGCCCGATCACATTCCGCCTGAAGTCGATGCGCGAGTCTGCCGATCTTCGAGAGTGGAGGCCTGGTGGGGACCGGCGCGAGGAATGTCGGCAGAGTTCCGATTCCGGACGAGTGCTCATGTTTGATATCCACCAGTTCTCCATCAGGGACATGACCCTCTGTGGTCAAGGCCTGAGGAGCCTCGGCGACGGTGCGACGACCATGGAGACGGTCGCCCGAGAGGTCGTCGAGTTCCTCTATGACAACCTGCGCTTCGGACCGGAGCAGGAGCGCGCGGTCGTCCTCGCGAGGTTGTTCAAGACTCACGACTACGGCGATCTGCCTCCACAGCAGCAGGAGTTCGCGCGGCAGGTGGCCGCGACTCCCGAGCTGGCTGCGGACACGAAGTGCTTGACGTTGCTTGCCACGATCGGCGAACGCGAGGAGTGGCGGGACCGCACGAAGTCCGCCGGGCATCAGGCGATCCCGCTGACGAGCGCGTCGCTCGTCAACCGCTTTCCGATGATCTCGAACCTCATTCTGCAGCTCGGCTTGGAGCCGGACATGGTGGTGAGACCGGATCCGAGCTGCCTGCGTATGATGGAGGAGACGAGCTACAACGTCTTCCACGTACCGAAGGCCCTGGGCAGCCCCTATATACCGGAACAGGATCGCTTCGTCGTGCCGTACGGGGTCGGTTCGGCGTTGGGCTTCGGCGGCATCATGCCGTCCGGAGACCTCTTCGCGGTCATCCTCTTCCTCCGCACCGCGGTCTCGAGCGAGGTGGCCGACTCGTTCCAGCCGCTGGCCCTCAGCATCAAGTTGCCGCTTCTGAGCCACGACCAGCAACGCGTCTTCGCGTGAGGCGCGTCGGGAGCTGGCCATGCAAGAGAGCAAGGAAAACCACCCGTTACAGGACGAGCTCACGAGCTTGCGATCTCGAATCGTCGCTCTGGAGCATTTGTTGGACGTACAGGAGCAGGCCGTCCTGCGTCAGGCGGAGCGGCTCGAGGAGGCCAATCGCGAGTTGGAGGCGACCGTCGAGGCGCGCACGGCAGAGCTGCGTGCAGCGCTCGAGGAAGCCGAACGCATGTCCGTGCGGGCCGAGGCGGCCAGCGTCGCGAAGAGCCAGTTCCTGGCCAACATGAGTCACGAGATCCGCACGCCGATGAACGGCGTGATCGGCATGGCGACTCTGTTGCTCGACACCGAGCTGACGACGGAGCAGCAAGAGTTCAGCGAGACGATTCAACGAAGCGCGCAGGCGCTGCTGGAGGTGATCAACGGCATCCTCGACTTCTCGAAAATCGAGGCCGGCAAGATGGACGTCCTGTCGGTGGAGTTCGGTCTACGCCGCGTGGTCGACGACACCCTCGCCGCCGTGGCCGCACAGGCCCAGGAGGCGGGGCTGGAGCTGGCCGGCCTGATTCACGACGACATTCCCGACGCACTCGTCGGCGATCCCGGCAAGATCCGGCAGACCCTCACGAATCTGGTCGGCAACGCGATCAAGTTCACGCAGGTCGGCGAGATTCGCGTCGAGATGACCCGGGTCGAGGAGACTGCGGACGCGATACGACTGCGCTGCGAGGTTGCAGACACGGGAGCCGGGATCTCACCCTCCAGTGTGTCGAGGCTCTTTCGGCCGTTCTCCCAGGTCGACCCGTCCACCACGCGAGGTCATGGAGGCACGGGGCTCGGCCTCGTCATCTCGCGTCAGTTCGCCCGGCTCATGGGCGGCGACATGGGCGTCGAGAGCGAGTTGGGCGAGGGATCCACCTTCTGGTTCGAGCTGGATCTGTGCAAGCAGAGCACGATGTCCCGGCTCGAAGTGTTGCCCCGCGATCATGGCTGCCGGCGCGTTCTTCTCGCGAAGGAGCCCGGTGGCGTGCGGCGAGCTCTGCAGGTCTACCTCGAGGCGCTGGGGCTGCGGAGAGTCGACGCGGTCGACTGCGGTGACGCGATGGGCCTGTGGCGGCGTGCGAAGGAGGACGGAGCGCCCTACGAGCTCGTGATTCTCGGCGGTCTGGCGTTCTGCCCGACGTTCGAACGCGACGCCGCGATCGGCGTCTCGCGCTGGATTCGTGTCTGCCCTCGCGTCGAGCGGCCGAGCCGAGAGCGACTCGCCCGGGCCGGGTACCACGGTTGGATCGACGTGCCGGTGAAGCGCATGCAGGCCCTGACGGCTCTCTGCCAGGCACTGGAGCTGCGGATGCCGGAGCAGGTTCGGCCGTCGGCGGTCGAGCGTCGCCCCGAGCTGAATCTGAACGAGGAGACGCTGGCGCGATCGCGAGTGCTCGTCGCGGAGGACAACCCGGTCAATCAGAAGCTGATCCTTCGACTCCTCGCCAAGTTGGGGCTCGGCGCGGACCTGGCCGAGGACGGGAGCGAAGCGATCCGAATGATGGCGGGCACCGACTACGACGTCGTGCTCATGGACATCCAGATGCCGGTGATGGGCGGGTTCGAGGCCACCGCAGCGATCCGCGACGGCACGGCCGATGTCGCCAACCCCACGGTCCCGATCATCGCGCTGACGGCCAACGCGCTCAACAGCGACCGCGAGCGCTGCTTGGAAGCAGGGATGACCGACTACGTCTCCAAGCCGATCGATCGCGCCAAGCTGATCACGGTGCTGGAGAGCTGTCTGGCACGATAGGCGAGCGAGACCGATCCGGTCGACGTGCACGGGTGACGGGGGAGGCGTCGGTGTCGGTGTCGGTGTCGGAATCGGTATCGGAGTCGGCGTCGGAGTCGGTATCGGAGTCGGCGTCGGAGTCGGCGTCGGAGTCGGTATCGGAGTCGGTAT
>CAYMRB010000110.1:0-23504 GCA_964392615.1 uncultured Planctomycetia bacterium
CCGACTCCGACTCCGAGTCCGACTCCGACTCCGACTCCGACTCCGACTCCGACTCTCCTGTTCTCCCCCCTTGCGCCCGCCGCGCCGCACGGGGACAGTGGACCGGTACCGCAGCCGCGGCGAGTTCTTCCCAGCCACCCCTGGAGTCACGGGAGTCTACCCCATGCACGCCGACCGCCACGACCGCAAGACATCGTCCCGTACCGTCGCGCGCCGCGCATTCCTGCAGACGACCGCGGCTCTTGCGGGTGCGGCGCTGGTGCGGGGGGCTCCAGCCGTTCTCGAGCCGGGGAGTCCCAACGAGACACTCGACGTTGCGGTCATCGGTACGGGCGGCCGAGGCGGGGCGAATCTCGGCGGGGTCCGGAAGGAGAACATCGTCGCTCTGTGCGACGTGCGCGAGCAGAACATGGCCCGCGCCGCGCGCGCCCATCCTCGCGCTCGGAAGTTCACGGACTTCCGCAAGCTCTTCGACGAGGTCGGCTCCTTCGATGCGGCCGTTGTCAGCACCTGCGAGCACACGCACGCGTATGCGACGCTTCCCGCGCTCCAATTGCGCAAGCACGTGTACTGCGAGAAGCCGTTGACGTACAACGTCGCGGAGGCGCGCATCATCCGCGAGGCAGCCGTCAAGGCCGGTGTCGCGACGCAGATGGGCACGCAGATTCACGCCGGCGAGAACTATCGGCGCGTCGTCGAGCTCATCCGCGCGGGCGCGATCGGGCCGGTGAGCGAGACCCACGTCTGGGTGTCGCGAGCCTGGGGCTGGCATGCGAGCGTCGAGGACGCGAAGCGAGCGCGGGATATCGTCACCGTGCTCGACCGACCCGCCGAGACGCATCCCGTTCCGCAGGGCTTGCACTGGGACCTCTGGCTCGGGCCGGCGCCGAAGCGTCCGTTCAACCGGGTCTACGTGCCCGGGCCGAGGTGGTATCGCTGGTGGGACTTCGGCAACGGCACCATGTCGGACCTCGGCAGCCACTGGATCGATCTGCCGTTCTGGGCGCTGGATCTCGACCATCCGCGAACGATCGAGGCCTCCGGGCCGCCGGTGCATCCGGAGATCGCTCCGGCCTCGATGGAGGTCCGCTACACGTATGGGGCGCGCGGCGACCGACCGCCCCTCGAGCTCACCTGGTACCAGGGGACCCACAAGCCCGCCATGTGGAAAGACGGCAAGATCCCGCGCTGGGGGAACGGCGTGCTGTTCGTCGGCAAGCGCGGCATGCTGCTGGCCGACTACGGCAAGCATGTTCTGCTGCCCGAGAAGGACTTCGCAGACTATGAGCGCCCCGCGCCGAGCATTCCGAGGTCCATCGGCCACCATGCCGAGTGGGTGCACGCCTGCAAGACCGGTGCGCCTACGACGTGCAACTTCGAGTATGCGGGCTGGCTCACGGAGGCGAACCATCTCGGCAACGTCGCGTTCCGCGTCGGAAAGAAGCTCGAGTGGGATGCCGAGGCGATGAACGTCTCAAACGCTCCCGAGGCAGAGCGCTACCTGCGCCGGGAGCCGCGCGAAGGATGGAAGCTCGCCTGATTCGCGGCTCGGGTCACCAGGCCGTTGAAAAAGAGCTCCGAGCGAGCTGGCCTCCATCGCGCCGGATTGCCTTTCTCGGCGGGCTGTTAAGTTAAATCGCACGCTCGTCGCAAGACGATATAGCGAGCGTGTGAACCCTCCGTCGCGTCGACCCCTCGCTGGCCGCGTTATCGGAAGCGGAGGGGGCTGGAGGCGTCGCATGACCGACCGCGAGCAGCGCAAGCCGACGATTCTCGTCGTTGACGATGAATCCGTGTGCCGCCGACTCGTCTGCAGCGGGCTCAAGCGCATCGACTGTGACGGCATCCTGGAAGCGCGGGACGGCGTCGCAGCGCAGGAGATCTTGCGAACGCAGAAGGTCGACGTCGTCATCACAGACCTGATGATGCCGCACCTCGACGGACTCGCCCTGATGCGTTGGGGAAACGAGGAGATTCCCGGCCTCTCGTGGATCGTCCTTTCCGGCCTCGACACATTCGACGCGGCGGTCGACGCGATTCACCTGGGAGCGTTCGACTTTCTCGCCAAGCCGCCGCAGCTGCGGCAATTGGAGCTGACCGTGCGCAACGCGCTGTGCGAGAGGCGGCTTCGGGCCGAAAAGAACGCGCTGCACCGCAGCCTCGAGGAGCGCGTCGCACAGCTGGAGAGCCTCTGCCTCGCGCTCTCCGAGCAGGCCGAGGTCATCCGCAGCGACTTGGGGCGCGCGGAAGTCATCCAAGGCGCGCTGCTGCCCAAGTCGCCGCCCATCGTCGAGGGCTTCTCGCTCAACGCGCTGTACCGCCCGGGCCACGAGCTAGGTGGCGATCTCTACGCCGCGTCGCTGATCGATGAGCGCCATCTCGCTCTCTGCATCGCCGACGCGTCCGGCCACGGTGTGGCGGCGGCGATGCTGTCGGTCTTGCTCAAGGAACGATTGCACCTGATCGAGCAGGAGAACGGACGCCCCCTGGCGCCAGCGCGCGTTCTGGAGGCGCTCAACCACGGCCTCGTCGATCAGACCGTCACGCCGGGGATGTTCGTCACGGCCGCGTACTGCGTGCTCGACCTTCGCGAGAGGGAGCTCGTGTTCGCGGCGGCCGGCCATCCGCCGCTCCTACAGGTCACAGCCAGCGGCGGGGCGTCGTTTCTCGAGCGAACTGGACCTGCACTGGGCCTGCGCGAGAACGCGCGCTACGGAGAGAAGCGAGTGAAGCTCGCAGAAGGCGACCGCCTGCTCTTCTATACCGACGGCCTCTTGGGGTTGGGCGAGGACGTCACGGCGACGTTGACGAGCGTCTGCGCGAGATTGAGGGAGCCCGGCAGCGGTCAGGAGATTCTCGAGGAGCTCTATCGTCGGGCGACCGTGGACTGCGGCGATGCCGATCGGGACGACGTCACCCTGCTGCTGCTGGATGTTCGCGACGGGACGAGCGCGTTCGACAACGCCGGCGATGCGCACGCCTCGTTGGCACTCGCCGGAGAGCACGCGGAGTCCCTCTATCTGGCAGCGGACGAGACGCGCGTGTTCGTGCGGGTCGAGGGGCGCGGCACGTGGCGGGAGAGCGAAGCGTTCTACCGCGTCTGCAGCGGTGCGCTTCACGAGGGCCGCGCGCTGGTCATCGACTTCTCCGCGTGCGTCTACCTCGACAGCACGCTCCTGGGGACGGTGCACGAGGTCGTCAGCGAGGCGGAGCAGAAGAGCGTGTGCGTGCGACTTCGCGGCCTGTCGCACGATCTCGGGGCGCTCTTTGAAGAGCTCAGCATGGAGCGCGTTCTGGCGTGTGTCGCGAAGGAGAGCGAGCCGCTCCCGCGAACGTTCGAGCCGGTCGGCAGGACGGAGCGAGACGCGGCGAATGTTCGCGGCCGGATCCTCCGCGCTCACGACGTGCTGTCGTCGTTGAGCGAATCCAATCGGGAGCAGTTCCACGCCGTCGTCGAGTCGCTACGGTTGGAGTCGACGACGGACTGAGCGACAGCAACCCTGCGGTTTTCGGGGCCCCCGAGCCGCCGGTCTGCCGTCCCGCAGGAGCGAGAGAATTTCGATCCGCTCGGGTACGATCGGAGGACGCCGGGCAGGATCGTGGGGCGACGAGTCCATCCCTTCGAAGGAGCCTCACATGAGCACGACGTTCTGTCTCGCTGTCTTGCTGTCGACGCACGCGGTGTCCGCCGGGCCGCGCGACGGCACCATCGCGTTGCCGAAGCCCGCAGGCCTCGACATGTCCCTCGGCGACGCTCTGCGCGCGCGCCGCTCGACGCGACAGTTCGTCGAGAATCGCGAGCTCAGCCGTGCGGACCTCGGCGCCGTTCTGTGGGCGATGACCGGCGTCAATCGGCCGGATGCGTCGCATCCCCACGGCGGCAAACGAACGGCGCCTTCGGCCTACGGTTCGTGCGCCGTCGACGTGCTCGTGACATCCGCTACCGGCACGTTCCGCTACAGCCCGAAGGACCACGCGCTCGTCCCGCATGGAGAGCAAGCCGGCCACGACCTGCGTGCGAAGCTCGGCGGTGCGTCGTGGGCGAAAGAGGCGCCCGCGGTTCTGCTGCTGGTCGCCGATCTCGAACGCTATCCGGAGCGGGTGCGACCGGAGCGCCGCCGCGACTACTCGTACGCCGACGCCGCGATCCTGGCTCAGAACCTGTACCTCGCGTGCGCCGCGCGCGGTCTCGGTACGGTCCTCACGATCAGCTCGTCGAGCGACGAGGACGCGGCGAAGACTCTCGCCCTGCGTCCGAGCCAACGCCTGCTGATCGTGATGCCGGTCGGCCACCCCCGAGCGGCGAAGTAGTCGCACGCGCGCTCGAATACTCGCGCCGATTCGGCTCGGCCTGACGGGCTGTCGAGGCGGGCGGAGTGCTTCGCTGTCACGGTACGAGCCGCATTCCTCGCAGTGCAGATCGCTGTCGACCGACTATCGGCGGGTCGGTAGTGAGCGCCGGCGCGGCATGGACTTCGCTTGCGCATCCGTATGACGCTTGCATTCGCGTCACGTCGCACCATCCTGTGTGCCGTGTTCCCGGCCGCTTTGAGCGACGACGATGGCGATCCTCACTTTCCGCGACGTGACCTTCGGCTTCGGTAGCCCACCTCTTCTCGACGGCTGTGACCTGTCGATCGAGCTCGGTGAGCGCGTCGCGCTCGTCGGCCGCAACGGCGCCGGCAAGTCGACGCTCCTGAAGCTCATCACCGGCGAGTTTCCGCCCGACGCCGGCAGCGTCTCCATCGAGTCCACGTGCTGCATCGCGGCGGTGCCGCAGGACGTCAGCGCCGACCTGACGGGGACGGTGTACGACGTGGTCGCGCACGGTCTGGAGGATCTCGGGGACCTGATCGCCGAGTACCACGACATCAGCCACCGCCTCACGACTTCGGGTTCCGACGATCGACTCGTACGCGAGCTCGATCGTGTCCACCACGCGATCGACGCACGCGGCGGCTGGCACCTCGCACAGTGCGTCGAGAGTGTGCTGTCGCGGATGGAGCTCGACGCCGACGCCGTCGTCGAGGAGCTTTCCGCCGGCTTGCGGCGCCGCGTCCTCGTCGCGCGAGCGCTCGTTCGTTCGCCCGACCTTCTGCTGCTCGACGAGCCGACGAACCACCTCGACGTCGAAGCGATCCGTTGGCTCGAGGACTTCCTTCTCGGCTTCAACGGCTCACTGCTCTTCGTCAGTCACGACCGGGAGTTTCTCCGCCGCGTCGCGACGCGCATCGTCGACCTCGACCGGGGGCGGCTCGCGAGTTTCGCGTGCTCGTGGGAGAAGTACCTCGAGCGCAAGGATGCCGAGCTCGAGGCCGAGGCGACGCAACGCGCCGAGTTCGAGAAGAAGCTCGCGCAGGAGGAAGTGTGGATTCGCCGCGGCGTCAAGGAGCGGCGCAAGCGCAATCAGGGGCGTGTGAGACGGCTCCTCGAGATGCGCGAGGAGCAGCGCCACCGTCGCGACTTCGAGGGGCGAGCGCGCGTCAACGTGCAGGACGCTCGACGCACCGGGCGCGTGGTCATCCGCGCGACGGACGTGAGCTTCGGCTTCGACGCCGGCGGGGACGGCGCGGACGAGTTGATCCGCAGCTTCTCGATCGAGATCCAGCGCGGCGACCGAGTCGGCATTCTCGGACCGAACGGTGCCGGCAAGACGACGCTCATCCGATTGCTCTTGGGCGAGCTCGAGCCGCGATCCGGCGCCATCCGTCACGGCACGCACCTCGAGCCTGTCTTCTTCGATCAGCTCCACGCAGGGCTCGATCCCGACAAAACCGCGCGCGAGATTGTCGCCGACGGTCACGACTTCATCGTGAGCGAGGGCGGCAAGCAACACGTCGTCGGGTATCTCCGCGACTTCCTGTTCACGGCGGAGCGCGTCGAGTTGCCAACGTCGCGATTGTCCGGCGGCGAGCGCAACCGTCTCGAGCTTGCGCGGATCTTCGCGCGACCGTCGAACCTGCTGGTGCTCGACGAGCCGACGAACGACCTCGACACCGAGACGCTCGAGCTCCTCGAGCAGGTTCTGTCGGAATACGCGGGCACGGTGCTCGTCGTCAGCCACGACCGCGCATTCCTCGACAACGTTGTCACGAGCACGCTCGCGTTCGAAGGACGCGGCCGAGTGCGTGAGTACGTCGGCGGGTATACCGACCAGGAGCGGCAGCGGGCCGCGGTCGCCGAGGTCTCAGTCTCGAGGGCGGAGCGCGACCGTCGTTCCCCCGCAGCTGTGGAGCGTCCGAAGCCGCGCGGCCTGACCTGGAACGAGCAGAA
Source organism: uncultured Planctomycetia bacterium (assembly GCA_964392615.1). Lineage (GTDB taxonomy): Bacteria > Planctomycetota > UBA8108 > UBA8108 > UBA8108 > CAYMRB01. Next base: position 6,274 of record CAYMRB010000110.1, read on the forward strand.
GGAGCTCGAGGGCCTGCCGGAACGACTCGAGCGCCTCGAGGCCGATCGCGACCGACTCCATGCGCAGATGGCCGATCCATCATTCTACGAACGCGATCGCGCCGAGGTCGATCAGACGACGTCGCAGCTGCGAGAGATCGACGCGGAGCTCACCTCGGCCTACGAGCGGTGGGAGGAGCTGGAGACCGTCCGCGAGCAGGGGCGCTCCGAGTGAGGCCGGTGGGGTCTGCGCATCGGTGACCGAGCCTGCGGCGGGCGGGGCGCTTGTCGTCCGCGGACTTTCGTTTCATCCGGATGGCGGCAGACGTAGCATGGCGGTTGGCCCGTTCGAACGGCAAACGTCAACACAGGGAGGAACGCGATGAGTGCGACGCGAGAGCATCTCGGAGGCCATTGGATGCGAGTCCTGCCATGGGGCACTCTGGCGGCTGTTCTATGCCTGCTTCTTGCAGCCCCGGCGGGGGCGCAGGAGCGCGAGGGCGACCGCCCACGCGAAGGCGATCGCGAGCGCGGTCGGGCGCGAGAGGGCGAAGGCGATCGCGAGCGCGGTCGGGCGCGAGAGGGCGAAGGCGATCGCGAGCGCGGTCGGGCGCGAGAGGGCGAAGGAGACCGCGAGCGCGGTCGAGCACGAGAGGGCGACGGAGATCGGGAGCGCGGTCGGGCGCGAGAGGGCGAAGGAGACCGAGAGCGCGGCCGTGAGGGCGAGCGCGGTCGTGCGCGCGGGCGCGAGGGAGATCGCGAGCGCGGGCGTGAAGGAGTCCGTCCACGCGGGCGCGGAGGCGACCGTGAGCGCGGACGCGAGCGCGCGGAGGGAACGCGAGAGATCGCCAAGCTGCGGCGGGCTCTGGAGGGCCTCGAGCGCGGCATGGAGGCTCTCGAGATGCTTGGGCGCCGCGAGGAGCTCGCGATGCTCCGCCGCGTCGCCGACGATGTGCGACGACGACTCCGCGGCCAAGGAGGGCGCGAGGCACCCAACGAGCGCGATATCGCACGTCGCCGGATCGAGATTCTCAAGATGGCCTTGCCGGCCCTGCGCGAGGAAGAGCGCGGCGATGCGGTCGAGCTGATCGAGCGCGCGGCCCATGCGCTCGAGCTGCGGCTCGCGGGGCGGCGCGACGAGGAGGCGCGCAAGGTCTACGAGCGCGCGCCGAAGAACGAGCAGGTCGCGAAGATCCTCAAGATGGCCGCGACGGCGTGGCGCAAGTACAAGAACGAGGACAAGGCCCGCGCCGTCGCGCGTCTCGCCGAAGAGCTCACCCGGAGACGGCCGTCTCGGGAAGCGCGCGAGCGGGGCGAAGAGGGTCGGCGAGAACGGGACCGTCCGCGCGAGGGTGAACGGGACCGTCCGCGCGAGGGTGAACGGGACCGTCCGCGCGAGGGTGATCGGGATCGTCCTCGTGAAGGGGATCGAGATCGTCCTCGTGAAGGGGATCGAGATCGTCCTCGTGAAGGGGATCGGGATCGTCCGCGTGACGGTGATCGGGATCGTCCTCGCGAGGGTGATCGGGAGTGATCGCGACGCCGGAGAGTCGAGCCAGCGGCGCGCGAGGTCGTGCGATTTCCCGTTCGCTGGCTCGACTCGCGGCGACGCCTTGAACGAAGTCCACGAAGAAGACAAGAGGGCTCCTTCGTCGTGGGCTTCGTTCCCTGGATCCAGCGACCGATGTGTCGGGCGCACGCGGCAGGGGCTAATATATGGCCATGCGCACCGACAGGGCAGTTCTCATCATCCTCGCCGTGCTCGTGGTGCTGTTTCTCTTCAGCCCGCCGGGGCGTCGTCTCGTCGACGGCTGGAAGGAGCGTCGGCTCGTCGGTCAGGTCGAGGTGGCGGAAGGAGACGCCGCACACGCTCTGCTCGCGGAGGTGAAGAGTCGACTCGCCGACGGTCGCCTGCAGCCGGAGTCCGCCGAACGCCTTGCTGCGGCGGCGCTCGCGCGTGCGGATCTCGACTACCTCCCGAGCGGCAGGGGGGACTGGGTCGGATTGCTGGAACAGCTCGCGGACGCCGGGCTGCTCGGCGCGGCCGAGCGGCGGGCGTGGATCGAGAGGATGCTGGCCGACACTCGGGTCGGTCCCGGCTCGGGTGGAGCTCTCTCTCATCTGCTCCGGGGGCTCGATTCGGGCCGCATCGGCAGCGAGGATCGCGATGAGATCATCGACGTCGCGTGTGCGGTGCACGGCGCGACGTTCAAGGGGCGTCAGAGGTCGGCAGGTGTCGGCGTGTTCCTCGCCGGCGAGTACCGCTCCGGCCGCCTGTCGGACGAGCGCTGGGCGTCGCTCCTGCGCCAGGGCTACGAGCCGCAGTTGTGCGTGCGCCCGATGATTCGTCAAGGCGCGGCCTTGCCGGTGCGTATGGAGCCCGGTCGGAAGTCGTCACTATCGCGCGAGATGTCGTTCGTCGCATCGGTCGTCGCGTCAAGGCTGGCTGGTCGTTCCATCGACGTCGACGTCGGTCCGGCACAAGAGAAGAGGATCGACCTCGGAGAGCCCTTGCCTCCTGGAGACCATCGGCTGCAGTGTACGGTGCGCATCGACGCGCGACCTCACGAAGGGACCGAGCCCGGTCTGACGCCGCTGAGCTGGGAGGTCGACGTCGAGCTGCCGTTCGAGGTCGTTCCAGCTGACGAACGTGTCGTCGAGATGGTCGAACTCGAGCCCGAGGACCTCGCCTTCGAGGTCGAAGTCACGATCCAGAACCCCAGGGTCGAGATCCGTGCGGCGTCGGACACGGCGATCCTGACGTTCGAGAACGTCTACGCGCCGGTCGCATACTCGTACTCGGTGTGGCTGCAGCACGAGGATTCGCGGCGGCGGTTGGGGGAGTACTTCTGCGACAGCTCGGATCGGACGACGCATTCCAGGGGGCGTGTGGGGCTGCGCGACTTGCCGCGCGACTTCGGCGGTGAGTCGATCGACCTCGTGCTGCGCCCCGACCTCGAGCTGGCCGAGAAGTACGTCGACGGCCATCAGATTCGCGGCGGCGAGATCCGGCTCGACGACACACCGATCGTACGAGGCGTGCGCAGGAGCCCGTAAGGGCGAGGGCCCTCAGTCGCCGTCCGCCGCCAGCGACGCGATCGGCACGATCGACAGCCCGCAGTCCTCCTTGCCGACCGAGTAGACGACGTACAGCTTGCCGTCGTGCTCGTGACCGTACGGGTACGACCACTGTTTGCCCTTCGCGCGACCGGGGAAGCGCGGCGGACCGGATTTACCGTGTCGAACGCGCCACATGCGGCGGAACACGCGCTCGCCGGGTCGTGTCACCGAGATGACGAGCGTGTCGCGGTCGCGGAGGTTCGACAGCAGAAACTGCTGCCCGGTGCTCAGCTCGCCGATGTACGCCTTGGCTCGCGGCATCGGAAAGTTGCTCTCGCGCGCTTCCGACCACGTGCGGCCGCTGTCGTCGCTGGTCGCGACCCACGCGACGCCTCGACCGCCGCGGATGATCGCGAGCACGCGGTCGCCGTGCGCATGAACCGTCGTCTCGGCGAAGCTCGGCTCGAGCCGCTGCGGAAACGGCAGCAGCACCGTGTCCCATCGCGTCAGGTCATCGCCCCGGCTGATCGCGACCACCGGATGCCCATCCCGATTCTGGCCGCCGGTGATGCGGTTGCCGTTCGCCATTCGGACCGGCTCGTCGTACGGCCAACAATCGTCCATCGCGATGCCGCGCGACTTCCAGCGTCCGGTCGTCTCGTCATGGACGAACGCCTCGGCCTTCAGCCCCGGAAACCGCCTGCCGGGTCGGCCGACGCCGAAGCGCGCGCAGATCGTCCACAGCTCGCCGCGATGCACGAAGAGCACGCCGTGGCTGTGCCGGTCCGGCCCGTCGAATCCGGGCCCGATGACCTCGAGGTCGGACCAGGTCCTGCCGCCGTCGACCGATCGTCGCCCCTGCAGCGTCTCGTGCGGCCCGTTCTCGTTCGTCGGGCTATTGGCCCAGTTCGCCCACAGCGTGCCGCGATGCGCGACGATTGCCGCGCCGTGCAGGAATTTGTGGCCATCGGCCGTCGCGCGGTGGATCGTGCGATGCGCGACACCGGCGACCTCGGGGACTCGTGCGGGATCGCTCGGGATCGGCGCGCCTGCCCATAGACGATAGGGCTCGGGGAGCGGACGGACGGTGCGAGGTGCCGGAAGATCTTCGCCGCCCCGGACGACCAGATCATCGACGAGGTACCACGCGCCCGGAGCGATGCGTCGACCGGACACGAGCGCGACGCTGTCGATCAGCAGTCCTGCACGGTACGCGTGGCGCGTCGCGGTCGGCGCCTCGGGTAGCTCGTGTTCGCCGGGCGCCGAGAGGAAGAAGTCGATGCCGGGAGCCTTCGAGTCGACGACCGCACGCAGTCGATGCCACACCGGCTGGCGCGGATCGCTCGACGGACGGATGCGCCGCGAGATGACCTCCCACGTTCGCGTGCGGCCGTCGAATTGACGCAGCGCTCCACCTTGAATGCAGAGGTTGAACTGGCTCGCGTCCGTGCCGCCCGGCTCCGAGGTCCACAGGTTCAGCGAGCGTCCGGACCCGGGCGAGAACGCGAACGCGAGCTCGATGACGACGCGCTGCTGCGGCGTCGCGAAGGGCTTGCGGAGGGCGACCAGCCCGCCGAAGTCGGAGCGCGTCGATCGCACGCAGCGTCCGGCTGCGCGCCGAGCGGATTCGCTTCCGTGCGCGCCGCCCGCGACCACGTGAATCGACGGCTCGGTACCCGCTGTGAACGATTCCCAGCCGGGCGGTGCGGCGTCGAGGGCGTCGGTCTCGAAGCCGCGGGTGTCCATCACGACGTCCGCGCCGTCGGCGCTCGCAGCGATCGCGAGGAGGAACAGCGAGATGCACGCGGCTCGCATCAGTCGAACGCCTCCACGGTGAAGCGGAACTCGCGCCCCTGCCCGATGTGCACAGAGATGCCGTTCAGCAGATCCGCACCGGTTTGATCGGACGCGCCGGAGCTCGGCGCCACGAGACGCAGGCGATATGTCCTGTCGCGCTCGACCGTGAACCACTCCGGGAACTGGTTGATGCGCGGATAGTCGAGCGGCAGGCGCAGCCACTCGCGGTGGCGTGGTCGATCGAACAGCACGCGGCCCGTCCACGCTTCCTCGTCAGCGATGAGGCTGACGTACAGCTTGCCGTCGCGGCGCACCGCGCCGAACCGAACATCCTCGCGCCACGGTCGGATCGTCAATCCTTGCGTCTTCCACAGCGCGTACATGATCGCGGTCCGCGCCGAGTTGCCGTCGCCGTGCCAGCCCTCGACGACGCCGTCCGGGCGCTGAGGCCGCCACATATCGCGAATCTCGCTGTCGAGCCATTCCTCCGCTGACGCGATCGGCTCGCGGTTGAGCAGATTGATGGCGCCCTCGATGGAGTCGGCGTATCCGTCGGCCGATCCCCAATGGTGTTCGATCAGGTGATCGCGCAGATTGCCCAACGCGTGACGGACCGCGTCGCGATACGCCTCGGTGCCATCGACGAGGTAGACCGTGTAGAGGCCGTTGTAGTTGTAGCCCCACGTATCGCAGAATCCGGACGAGTGCTTGCCTGTCTGTGGGTCGATCGTCGTGTAGAGCATGCCGTGCTCGTTGCGCCCGACCTCGAGGATGCGGTCGCACATCGCGTGGATCGACTCGCGATACGCGGCGCGCTTCGGCGGATCGGCGACCGAGACCGTCGCATAGAGCTCGCACAGACCGGAGACGATCTCGCAGCCGTGGTCGCTGAGGCGCAGGCTCTTGAAGTCGCGAGTCGGGTGCTGGTCGCCGAGCAGATAGTAGTCTCCGAGGCGCTCGGCGTACTCGAGATAGTGCTTCTCCCCGGCCATCCAGTAGAGCCGTGACAACGCCTGCAGGAGCTCGCCATTGACCTCGACGTTCGTCGACGGAATCTTGCCGTAGGGCGTATCGACGGCCGCGTGCTTCCAGATGTCGTCGACGATGCCGAACATGCGCTGCGACCACGGGCTCGGGCCGAGCCACTCGGTCAGCGGCAGCAGGCCGTCCTTGACGTACTCCGAGCCGTTGAAGATGAGCCGGCCGAGGTTCGGCTCGGCGTCGCGGAAGGCCTGACGGCTGAACGACCACGTGTCCGGCAATCGATCGACGCGGCTCGTCAGCTTCGTCTCGGTGCGCAGCATATCGAGCATGCGGCCTTCGAACAGTGGGCGATCGGTCAGCGCTGCCGTCAGCACCATGAACGGGTAGTTGTCCGCGGCCGAGTCCTTGCCGTTCCAGATATCGCGATCGCGGCCCAGGTTGCGCGGGATCAGGCCGGTCGTCTCGTCGGAGTGAGCGAGCCAACCGTCGACGAAGCGTCGGCAGCGGAAAAACTGCTCGTTCGCGCGCCGCCCGTTGCACTCGGCCGCGCGGAACGCCGCCTCGATCGGGCGGCGATCGGGGGGCGTGTCGTCGGGAATCGGAGGCGGCCCGCCATCCCACACGGCGGTGCGCTCGGGGAACGCGGCGGGCATCGTCGACGGCCCGGTGGTGAGTGCGATCGCGGCGGGAGCGGGAATCGGCTCTTCCCGGGCGCGTGCCGCCGTGATGACGGCGGACGGCGTGACCTGCGCTTCGACGAGGCGCAGGGCGCTCAGAAACGCCGGCGTCGCGTACGCTCGAACGAGACGGATGTCGTAGCGCGGCCCGCCGGCCTCCTTCGGTACGGGAACGCGCACCCAGCGGAATCCGTCGTGTCCGCCGGCTCGAACGGTTTGAGCGTGACCGTTGATGACGATCCGGGCCTCGCGCACGTCGTCCTTGCCGCCCCACAGGATTTCGATCGCGTGGCCCGATCGCGCCGGCACGTCGATCTCGGCGCGCAGCGACACATCGCCGAGCCACAGATAGGGCGTGTCGCGGTACTCCTGCGCGCTTTTCTCGACGCGATGGTCGGCCAGGATTGGCGCGGGTGCGTCGACGGGGCGCGGTGCGACGTCGAGGAGCTCGCGGAACGCTTCGAGCAGCACCCCTTCGACGCGCGGCGACGACATCGAGGCTGACGGCTGCGTCTCGTACCCGCCCTGCCCGTAGGCGATCTCGGTGCCGATGTAGCCTGGGCCGTAGTCGCCGTACGCCGCCAGGCACACGTGACCATCCGGACGCAGCTGCTGCGCGGCGATCTGATACTCGACGAAGAGCTCGCCGGGAGTGTGGAGGATGCGCACGTCGCCGACGCGCAGGCACGCGATGTCGAAGAGGTGACCCGAACGGACGCGGCGGATGTAGACGAGCTCCCGCGCCGCGACGAAGCGATCGAACACCTCGTTGTTCGTGCCGTCGAGCCCTTCGAGGAGTCGCGCTTCGTCGGCGCTCTCCTTCAGGGGCAACGCGACCTTCCGCACGCGCCAGTCGACGTCGGAGGCGCTCACCGGCACCTTCTCGATCCGCTTCCAAGCGGCTCGCATTCCTTCGGCGAGCCGAGCGGCGAGCACGGGGCGCACGGCGTGGGAACCGTCGTTGTACTTGCCGGCCGCGACGTTGCCGCCTGCGCCGGTGAAGTGGACGTGGAGCACGTCGGGCTTCTCGCGGTCGCGTTGCGCGCGCGCGAGACCGACGAAGTCGGCGCTGACGCCACCCTGGCGGTAGTAGCTCTGCGGGTGCGTCGCGTAGTAGGTCAGCGAGGCGATCGGCCGCTCGCCGTCCCAGAAGCTGACGAGGCGCACGAACGGATCGATGACCCCTTCGGGCGCAGCGATCGCTGCCGGATTCTTCGAGCTGCTGAAGCGCATGATGCGAACCTTGCCGTCCGCATCGAGGAGGCGGCGATTCGAGGCGACTTTGTCGACGCGCGCGAGCGACGTGCCGACGTGCGTCGCGCGGCGCGGCGAGCGCAGCGCGGTTCGAATCGCTTCCGAGACCCGGGCCATCGCGTCGCGCGTGAACGCGACGTCGATCACCTTGCCGCCGATGCCGCGCTTCTCCAGCAGCGCCTCCGTCGCGAAATCGCTTCGCGGTGCGTCGTGCTGATGCAGCGTGTGGATGGCGACGCGGTCGGGCGTCGTCCCGGCAGCGTCAGCGAGCTCGCGGCGCCATTCGTCGTATCCGCCGTTCGCGATGCCGATCCAGTCGACCGCGCACAGGACGACCGGCGCCTCGTCGGACAGCAGGACGACGCCGCGCGCCGCGAGCGGATCGTCGATGCGCTCGGCGAGCGTGTAGGCGATCGGCGAACCGACGGGAGGCGTGACGTCGGCCGAGAACGGCGCGACGCGCAGCGGTTCATCGGCGACGAGTGCGCGCCGCGCAGAGTCGACCGCTGACGAGGCGAGGACGAGGGTCAGAGCGCAGGCGGCCGCAAGGGCGAGCCGCGACGGTCGGGGGCGGGGCGATGAAACTGGCATGCTTTCAGCGTGGCGCGCCGACGTGGATCGGTCAAGGCGCGCCGCGCTGCGCGGCGGTGAATCCGACTCTGACAGCTAGTCCGGAAACTGCTCGAGCATGTCCTCGAGGATATCGAGGCTCGTCTCGACGCGCTCGGCTGCGGTCTCGGAGATGGTCCCGAATCCGGCGTTCTTCTTGGCCCCGAACTCGACCCTGGTCGCGTTGAAGCGCTGCATCGCGTTCGTGTACGCGCCGAATTGCTCGGGGCGGGCCTTCGGCAGCTCACCCAGACGCGTCCGGGTCGAGGCGATGCGCTTCTCGAGGCGTTGCGTGCGCTCGCGCGCTTCGAGCCTCTCGGCGCCGGCGTCGACACACGAGCTGACGAGCATCGCCACGGTCAGGCCGGTGGCGAGTGCGCCCAAGACTCGCGCCCAGGTTCGAGACATGCGAAGATCCTCCGTCGAAACCAGCCAGACGGTGTTCGCGTTCACCGAACGCGAGCCTGCGCCCGAGTATTCTCCGGGAAGTCTACCCGGGCGGTCGCGTTTTGGCCGGCGCTCGGACCATTAGCGGAACCCACGGAGCCTCGTTCATGTCCGAATCGAACCGCATCGTCGTCGTCGGAGGGGTCGCAGGGGGCGCGTCCGCCGCAGCTCGCGCTCGCCGTCTGTGCGAGGGGTGCGAGATCGTCGTCTTCGAATCCGGGCCGTATGTGTCCTTCGCGAATTGCGGCCTGCCGTATCGCGTCGGGGACGTGATCCAGGACGAGAGCCGGCTGCTCGTCGCTTCGCCGGAGCTCTTCAAGGCGCGCTTCAACATCGACGTGCGCACGATGAGCGATGTCGTGTCGATCGACCGCGATGCTCAGACCGTGCACGTGCGCGAAGTGACGACGGGACGCGAGTACGACGAGCGCTGGGACCACCTCGTGCTGGCACCGGGCGCGAGCGCGATCGTGCCCCCGCTGCCGGGCGTCGAGCTGCCCGGCGTGTTCTCGCTGCGGACGATCCCGGACAGCCGCGACATCCGCGCGTGGATCGAGTCGAAGAACACGCGCCGCGCCGTCGTCGTCGGCGCCGGCTTCATCGGTCTCGAGGTGGCCGAGAACCTCGTGCATCGCGGACTCGAGGTCACCGTCGTCGATCTCGCTGATCAGGTGCTTCCGCCGCTCGACCCGGAGATGGCGGTGCCGGTCGCGCAGCACCTGGAGGAGCGCGGCGTCGCGCTGTGCCTCGGCGACGGGCTCGCCGGCGTCGAAAGCAGCGACGGTCGCGACGAGCTGGTCGTGTCGACGCAATCGGGCGCGCGGTTTGCAGCGGATCTGGTCATCCTCGGAATCGGCGTGCGGCCGCGGACCGAGCTCGCGAGGGACGCAGGCCTCGAGATCGGCGCGCACGGCGGTATTCACGTCGATGCGTCGATGCGGACGAGCGACCCGCGCATCTTCGCGGTGGGGGACGCGATCGAGGTGACCGACGTCGTCACCGGGGTCGAGCAGCTCGTGCCGCTCGCAGGACCGGCGAACCGTCAGGGGCGTATCGCGGCCGACGTGATCAACGGTCGCGACGCGACGTTCCGCGGCGTGCAGGCGACAGCCGTGTGCGGCGTGTTCGACTTGACCGTCGCAGCGACCGGAGCCAGCGAGAAGGCGCTGCGACAAGCGGGCGTCGAGAACTTCGACAAGGTCTACCTGCACCCCGGACATCACGTCGGCTACTACCCGGGCGCCGAGCCGATTCGCTTGAAGGTCATCTTCAGCCGCAGCGACGGGTGCGTCCTGGGCGCGCAGGCGATCGGCAAGGAGGGGGCCGAGCGGCGTGTCGACGTCATCGCGATGGCGATCCAGATGGGCGCGACGGTGCACGACCTCGCCGAGGCCGAGCTCTGCTACGCACCGCAGTACGGCGCGGCGAAGGACCCGGTCAACTTCGCGGGTATGATCGCGTCGAACTCGCTGGCGGGCGATCAGCCCCTGGTCCACTGGGACGACCTCGACGGCGCGAAGCGGGACGGTGTCTTCCTCGTCGATGTGCGCGAGCCGAGCGAGTTCGACGCCGGCCACGTTGACGGCGCGGTCAACATACCGCTCGGCCAGGTTCGCGACCGCCTCGACGAGTTCCCGCGCGATCGCGCGACGTGGGTCTACTGCGGCGTCGGGCAGCGCGCGTACTATGCGACGCGCGTGCTGGCGCAAAGCGAGATCGACGTGCACAACGTGTCGGGCGGCATTCTGACGTGGCGATACGTGCAGGAGGCCCGCGCCGCGGGTGGTCAGCGCTAGGCGAGCGGGGCCGCGCCGTTCAACCCGTCGCGATCGGCACCGCCGTTCGCTCGAGCACCTCGTCGTACAGCTCCGCGTACCGCGCGAACAGCGCCGACTCGGACAGCTCTTTCTCCGCGACGCTCCGGGCGGCTCTCGCGAGCTCGTCGCGGCGGCCCAGCGCGCGCTCGAGCGCGGCGCCGAACGACGTCGGGGCCGGGTCGAAGACCTCGCCGCAGTCGTGGCTGGCGACGAACTGCGCGAAGGGGCTCGCGGATGAGACGAGCACCGGCACGCCGCAGCACAGGCTCTCGACGGCGCTGTTCGGGCACTCCTTGCCGCCGTCGGGCCGCGTGAACGGTATGACGGTGAAGTCGTACTCGCCGTAGATCGTCGCCATGTCGGCCACGGCTTCGTTCGTCAGCTCGACGTTGTCGAGATCGAGCTCGCGAATGCGGCTCTCGGTCGGCGCGAGGCTCGTATAGCGCGTCGTCCACGGGCGATACAGGAGCCGAAAGCGAGCGTCGGAATGCTCGCGCGCGCAGTCGAGCAGCAGGTGCACGCCCCGCGGGCCGAGCTCATGCTCCTCGCGCGGCGCAGTCGCGAACAGGATGCGCGGGTGCTCGCCAGGCGGCCGCGAGGCGGGGGCGAAGCGGTCGATATCGACGCCCGGATACCAGAGCCGCACGCGCTCTTCGGGGTAGCCGGTCGCGAGGATGGCGTCGCGCGCGGCGGTCGTCTGAGCGACGACCGCCGAGCAGCGCTCGAGCCGACCGACATCGAACGACTGCGCGTGCTGCACCATCGTGTGCACGATCGGTCGACGTCCGAGACGCTCGAGGAAGTGCCACGGCGTCGCCTCGCCGTAGACGTGGTTCAAGTCGCCGCAGCGCTCGATGAGTCGCACGAACGGTCGGGCGAGCTGGTAGTACCGCGGCGGGAAGCTCGCGTACCGTCCCCGTCGCGACAAGCGCACGCGGGCGTGCGTGTTCACCGCGACGGTCCAGCTCGGCCGAAACCGCTCGGCGAGCGCCGCCTGCTCTTTCGCGACGGCCTCGAACGCGTGCTCGGGGCACGCGGTGCTCCAGTAGACGATTCGCATTCCGACGACTCTCTCGGATCACGCCACCAGGCCGCGACCGAACGCTCGCAGCGCCGGACGGCGTTCGCCTGCTCGAGCGATCAGCTCGGCTTGCGGCAGACCACGACCCACTCGAGGGGATTCGCGGTCGGGATCGCCTCGAGGAACGAGACGAGCGCGCGCGACAGCGGCGCACAGCGGCGATCGAACTTGTGGCTGCACCAGGATTGGGCGTTCATGTGACGAACGACCTCGTGGAGCGCCACCGGCTCGAATCCGGCGTCGCGCAGCTCGGACTCGAGCTCGGGCTTCGTGTACGTCACATCGTACACGTCGAGCTCCTCGGCGCCTTCGGAGGAGTTGTCGGAAGCGTCGCTCTTCGCGGTCTCGCCGCTCTCGTCCGTCGCGCCCTGCTGATCCAGGCCGTCACGGATGACCTTGTTGACCGCGTCGAAGACGAGGAAGCCGCCCGGCTTCAAGCGCGCCAGGATCTGCTCGTAGAGACGCTGGCGGTCCTTCGTCTCGAAGTGGCGGATGAAGCGGAACGTGAACACGCAGTCGAAGTCCGTCGGGCACTCCTCGAGCTCGAACGCGTTGCCGCAGCGCAGTTCCCACGTGTTGTCGAGCCCGGCGGCCACCAGTCGCTTCTTCGCGACCTCGACCATCTGCTCGCTTCCCTCGACCATCAGGCCACGCTTCACACCCCGGAGGTCGGCGGTCAGGCGAGCTGGGCCCGGCGCCAGCTCGAGTACCGACTCGACGTTCTGCTGAGCGACCAGATCGTTCAGCACACTGACCTGCTTGTCGTGGAGCAGTCGACTCCACGACCAGGTGAACCGGTCCTCGATGTAGTCCTGCGCGACGTCCTCGTCCTGATAGAGCTTGCGGACGTCCGCTTCTTTCTTGGCGCAGATCTCGTGGCTCATGTCCTCTTCGACCACCGTTGGGTTCCGTCCTCTCGGTCAAGCGATGGCCCGCATGGCACACCCGCTGTCGGGATGATCGTCAACCGGCGGATCTGACCGCAGCACAATCGCCCGGAGGCGCGGCGGGCTCCGACGACGGCTAGCAGCATTTTCGGAACCTGGCTCCGGTGCCCGGCCCTCGCGCGCCCTTTTTTCGGGGGCCCGCCGGAGGGGGCGGGTAGAATCGCGGCCCGAGTCACGGCTCGATTCTCCGACTGGTAGCGATGAAGATCCTGATTGCCGTGGGCGCGCTCGTCTCCTGGGCGGCGCTCCTCTCCTATTTCTTTCTCGTCGTGGACTGGCCCGCGCTGCGCGACCTGGGCTGGCCGAATGTCCTCGTCGGGGTCGTCGGGGCCGTGCTCGCGATCGCCGGGATCGCCGGCCTGCTGCGAGGTGGAACGTCCTGGGGGCAGGGAGCGGCGTTCGGATTCGTCGCGCTGCTCGCGGTCCTTCCGGCCCTGTTCCTCGCCGCGTACGTGTTCTCGATCTCGTACCGGATGCCGTCGCGCGATCTGGCTCTGGGCGTCGATCGGGAGGCCCCCGAGTTCCGCCTGCGCAACGCGGAGGGTGTCGACGTAGCCCTGTCGGAGCTCCTCGCAGCCGACCGCGACCCGTCGACGCGCTGGGTCGTCGTCGACTTCTTCCGCGGGCCGTGGTGACCGTTCTGCGTCTCGGAGCTGCAAGGTTTGCAGTCTCGCCACGACGAGTTTCGCGAGCTCGGGGTCGAGCTGGTCGCCATCTCGTCCGCCGACACCGAAGCCCACGCCGAGCTCGCGCGCAAGATCGGCGCGACTTTCCCGATCCTCTCCGACCCTGGCGGCGCCGTCTCGAGCGCGTACGGCGTGCTGCACGCGGGCGGGAATCCGTTCGGAGGCGGGGACATCGCGCGCCCCGGCGTCTTCGTCATCGACCGCGATCGACGGATCCGCCACGCGTTCGTGACGGAGAACTGGCGCGTTCGCGAGCGGCCGGAGGGGCTGCTCGACGCGATTCGCTCACTCGAGCCGGAATCGCGCTGAGCTCGTCGGGATCGTGCGGCATCCCGCGAGGTCCGTGATACACTCGCGTCTCGCGAGATTTCGAGAGGACTGCTGATGACCGAGCACCACGGAGCGCCGATTTTCGATCACGAGCTCATCCGGCGATACGACCGGCCGGGACCGCGGTACACGTCGTATCCGACCGCGCCGCACTTTCGCGACGACTTCTCGCTCGACGACTACCGCGACGAGATCCGGCGCGTCAACGAGGACGATCCGCAGCGGCCCGTGTCGCTCTACTTCCACCTGCCGTTCTGCCGGTCGGTGTGCTACTTCTGCGGCTGCAACGTCCACTTCACGAAGGACGAGTCGATCGGCGACGCCTACATCGATCGCGTCCTCGCCGAGATGGACGTCCTCGCCCAGCTGATCGGCCCGGAGCGCCGGGTGGCCCAGCTGCACTGGGGCGGCGGCACGCCCACGTTTCTGCCCGCGCCGACCCTGGCGCGGCTGATCGATGGGTATCAGAGTCGCTTCACGTTCGCGGACGAAGCGGAGATCGGCGTCGAGATCGATCCGCGCGAGGTTACGCAGGACCAGCTCGAGCTGATGGCCGGCGCGGGCTTCAATCGGATCTCGATGGGCATTCAGGACTTCGACCCACAGGTCCAGGAAGCCGTCCACCGCATCCAGCCGGAGGACCTCACGCGCGGCGTGATCGATTCGTGCCGCGCCCTCGAGTTCGAGTCGATCAACATCGACTTGATCTACGGGCTGCCGCACCAGACCGCGGACCGCTTCCAGGAGACGGTCGATCGGATCATCGAGATCTCGCCGGATCGCATCGCGGTGTTCAACTTCGCGTACCTGCCGGAGATGATCCGGCATCAGAAAGCGATTCGCGCTGACGCGTTGCCCGATCCCGAGGAGAAGCTGCGTATCCTCGAGATGGTCGTCACGCGGCTGACCGACGCGGGTTACGCGTTCATCGGCATGGACCACTTCGCGCGGCCCGACGACGAGTTGACGGTCGCGCTCGAGAACCGCACGCTCTATCGCAACTTCCAGGGCTACACGACGTGCGCCGGGGCCGATCTCGTCGGGATCGGCGCGACAAGCATCGGGCAGATCGGGCGGATCTACGCGCAGAACCTCAAGAAGACCGGCGAGTACCAGGACGCGATCGATCGCGACGGGCTGGCCATCTGTCGAGGGCTGCGTCTGAGCGACGACGATCTGCTGCGTCGCGACGTGATCACGCGCCTCATGTGTCACTTCGTGCTCTACAAGGAGGAGATCGAGGCCGCCTGGGGCATCGACTTCGACGGCACGTTTGGCGACGCGATCACCGCTTTGCAGCCGATGGCGGAGGACGGTCTCCTGTCGATCCATCCGGAGCGCATCGAGATCCACGCGCTCGGCCGGCTCCTCGTGCGCAATGTCGCGATGTGCTTCGACGCGTACCTCGACGGGGACGGTGCGAAGCGCTACTCCCGGACGGTCTGAGCCGAGCGGCGAGGCTCACTCGGAAGTCCGTCGCCCTTCTCCGACCCGAGGCAAGGGGACCGGCCCCCGTGCCGAGGTCGTCCGTCGCCTCGCGTCATCGCGTCACGCCGCGGCTTGTTTGAGCCTTCCGCAGCCACTACATTGGATGGCAGCAGCGCTCTCGCTTGAACGCGGAGGATCGCCATGCCCGAACCGCATTCTCCTCGCGTCCTCGACAGTCTCGCGCTCGCGTACTTCCTCAGCGGCGAGCCCGGGAAGGCGGCGGGAGTGGAGCTTCGGGCGTTGAAGCTACTCGGCGACGAGGACTCGACGCTGCGTCCCCATCTCGAGCGCAAGCTGGCTCAGTACACCGAAGCGGCGGAAGAGGCCGGCGTCGAGATCGAGGAAGTCGATCTGCCGTAAGTGCCGCGGGCGGCGACAGGCGACCCGGGCAAGTCGTCCTCAACGCTTTCCGATGCAGTACAGAGACCGGTTGCTGCGCAAGTAGAGCCGTCCGTCCGCCACGGCCGGGCTGCCGTCGAAGATGGTGCCGTCGTCGAGCCGGTTGCGAGCAAGCTGCTCGAACTCCGGCTTCGCGGCGAGAACAAAGACACCGCTGCGACGTGTGACGACGTACAGCCGCCCGTCCGCCAGCACGGTGGAAGCGTACGGTTGACCGGGGAACTCGACGTCGTAGGCGACATGACCGTCGGACATGCGCACGCAGTACGCGTGATTCACGCGGTCGCTGACCCAGTACAGGTGCCCGTCGTGAATGATCGGCGACGACACGTTGGCGCCGACATCGACCTTCCACAGGCGATGCGTGTCGGTGACGTCGCCCCGACCGCCGGCGCGAACGGCAATGGCCTGCGATCGACGACCGCCGATCGCGTACGCGATCCCGTTCTGCGACACGATGCTCGGGCAGACGTAATCGCGGATGCCGCGGCACGTCCACAGCTCCTCGCCCGTGCGGGGATCGAACGCCCGGATCGTGTTCTTCATGTTGACGAGGAGCTCGGTCTTGCCGCTCTTCAGCTTGACGAGATGCGGCGTGTTCCAAGACGACTTCATGCCGCCGGCGCGCCACTTCTCTTTGCCCGTCTTCTTGTCGATCGCGACGAGCGATCCGCTCTCGACCGCCGCGTTGACGATCACGAGGTTCTCGAACAGAACGGGCGACGTGCCGCAGCCCCAGCCGTGCGTTTCGGAGCCGACGAACGTCTGCCACAGCTGCTTGCCGTCGAGCGTGAACTTGACGACGCCGCTCTGGCCGAAGAAGACGTACAGGTGCTCGCCATCCGTCGCCGGCGTCTGCGCTGCGTAGCCGTGGTCGCGTACGCTCTTCGCTTCCGGCAGCCGCGGCTTCAGCGCGCGATCCCAGAGCACCTTGCCATTCTTCTGCGACACGCACACCAGGTGGAGGCGGAGATCCTCCATGTCACCGTCGTCGGCTGCGTCCCCGTAGCCGCTGTAACAGGTCACCCAGATCTTGTCGCCGAGGAGGATCGGGCTCGAAGAGCCGTAGCCCGGAAGCCGCGTCTTCCAGACGAGGTTCGTCTCATCGTCCCAGCGAACAGGCAGGTCCTTCGCGTCGGAAACGCCGAGGCCTCCGGGACCGCGGAACTGGGGCCAATCGCCAGCGGTGAGAGAGGGAAGGAAGGCGAGCAGGAGAGCGACGGTGAGGAAAGGCGCGGTGGTTTTCAACATGGTGCAGCGTCGTGGGGTTCGGATTCGGATTCGGCCTCGGACTCGGTATCGGCCTCGGACTCGGTATCGGCCTCGGACTCGGTATCGGATTCGGACTCGGCGTCGAACCCGATATCGGCCTCTCACCCCGCCTGCCCGCAGCGCGAACCGATCTTGCAGCAGAGCGAGCGCATCTTCGAGACGATTCTTCCGCGGCATTCGGAGCGCCGCGCGCGACCGGAGATGACCGACGTCTTCGACGCCGGAGAGGACGACGACCACACGGACCGCGTCCCGGTACTCCTGACAACGCCCGCGGGCACGGTGCTGGCGCTTTGCGTCATGGCGCGGCGTTGCGCCGCAGGAGGGACTCCGACGCCGACGCCGACTCCGACACCGACTCCGACACCGACTCCGACTCCGACTCCGACACCGACTCCGACGCC
>CAYMRB010000111.1:0-23423 GCA_964392615.1 uncultured Planctomycetia bacterium
CGAGACCGAGACCGAGACCGAGACCGCCTCGGCTCCCGCCCGTTCAAGTCCCTACCGGCAGCTCCACTTGCGTCCTATAATCCGGCCTCCCGCGTTCCGTTCCGCCCGCGGGCGAACGAAAGACGAAGGAACTCGAGAAAACGACGCGAAGAGCCGCAACCCCGTGCACGAGGTCAAGCTCGAGATACCGCCGCCCGTCGCCGCGTTCCTGCGCGACACGATCGCCGGCGCCGGCGGCAACGAGGTGTACTTCCTCGGCCGCGTCGCTTGGGACGGCGCAGGGACCGTCGCGAGTCTGGGCGAGGTCGACGTGCTCGGTCGTGGCAACTCGGTCGCGGCGCCCGCGCTCATCGCCGGCGCCGAGGACTGGGACGTCGCGATCCACAACCACCCCAGCGGGCAGCTCGTGCCGAGCGACGCCGATCTCGCGGTCGCGAGCGAACTCGGCAACCGCGGCGTCGGCTTCGCGATCATCGACAACACGGCGGACCGGCACTACCTCGTCGTGCCACCGTTCGTACGGCCGCGCAACGTGCCGGTGGACGTCGAGCAGGTGCGCGAAATTCTCGGCCCCGATGGTCCGCTGGCACGCGAACTCGACGGCTACGAGCCGCGCCGCGGTCAAATCGATATGGCGATCGAGGTCGCCGAAGCGCTCAACGAGGACCGCGTCGCCGCGTGCGAGGCCGGGACCGGCGTCGGCAAGAGTTTCGCGTACCTGATTCCATCGATCCTGTGGGCCCTCGCGAATCACCGCAAGGTCGTCGTGTCGACCGGCACGATCAACCTGCAGGAGCAGCTCGTCGCGAAGGACCTTCCGTTCCTGGTCCGGGTGATGCCCGAGGGGTTCCGCTTCGCGCTGATCAAGGGTCGCGGCAACTACGCCTGCCGGCGCAAGCTCGCCGAAGTGCGCCAGGAGCTCGGCCTGTTCGCCGCCGACGGTCGCGATCGCGATGCGCTGGAGAAGCTCGTCGGGTGGGCCGACACCGCCGTCGGCGGCAGCCTCGCCGAGCTGGGGCAGCGACCGCCGGCAGCGGTGTGGGAAAGCGTCATGTCCGAGACGGACAAGTCGCTGAAGCTCAACTGCCCGCACTACGCGGAATGCTTCTACTTCCAGGCGCGCCGTCAGGCTTGGGCCGCGCACGTCGTCGTCGCGAACCATCACCTGTTCTTCGCCGACCTCGCCGCGCGACGGCAGACCGGCAATTGGGAGTACGATCTGATCCTGCCCGGCTACAGCCGGGTCGTGTTCGACGAGGCGCACCACCTCGAGGACGTCGCGAGCGAGCATCTCGGCCTGCGCTTCACGCGCGCCGGCGTGCGGCAGCGCCTCGGCCGCATGCAGTCGTCGAAGGACAGCCAGCGCGGTACGATCCCGACGCTCGCACGGCGGCTGCGCAAATGCGGCGATCCGTTGGCGGCGGAGTCGATCGAGGCGCGCTACGCGGAGCCCTTTCGCGATCACGCCGGACACGTCGACGACGTCTTCGACGAATTCGAGTTCTGGCTCGCGCGCGAGCTGCAGGACGGCGCATCCGATGACGGTCGCGATGCCGCGTCGAACGCGGCGACGACCAAGCTGCGCTACCGACCCGAGATCAGCGATCGCGGCTTCTGGCGCGAGGTGTGCAACTTCCTCGATCGAGTCCGGGTCGAGCTCGAGACGATCGGGCGACTCAACGGCCAGGCGCTCGGGACGCTCGGGCGGGCACGGATTCCCGACGAGACGCGCAAGGTCTTCGCACTGGATTTGACGTCGTTCAACAACCGGCTCGAGGGACTTCTCGACGCGCTCGAGGGCTTCTGCGCGCTCGACGACGAGACGCGTGTGCGGTGGATCGAATCGGCACCGCGATGGAACGGTGGCGCCGTGGACGCGCGCGGCGGGCTGGGGTTCTCGGTCGCCCCGATCTCGGTAGCGCGCGACTTGCGCGCCGCGTTGTTCGACAAAGTTCCGACTGTCGTGTTGACGTCCGCGACGCTATCGGTGGCGGACCGACCGCGGTTCCTCGGCGATCGGCTCGGCTTCAACGAGCTCGAGGCGGAGCGGTTCCGGTTTCGGCAGCACACGTCGCCGTTTCGCTACGGCGAGCAGGTCCTGCTGGTCGTCCCGACAGACATTCCGCCGCCGACCGTGCGCGAGTTCGACGCACACCTTCCGGGGCTTCTCTTCGAGCTCTTGCGCGCGTCGCGCGGCCGAGCGTTCGTGCTGTTCACGTCCTACGCACTGCTGCGCCGCTCGTTCGCCGCGTTGGAGCGGCCCCTCGCCGACCTCGGGCTTCTGCCTCTCGCGCAGGGCGAAGGGCAACGCTCGGAGCTGTTGCGTCGGTTCGCGCAATGCGGCCGCGGCGTGCTGTTCGGGACGGACAGCTTCTGGGAGGGCGTCGACGTCAAGGGAAGCTCGCTCGAGCACGTCGTGCTGACGCGATTGCCGTTTCGCGTCCCGACGGAGCCGTTGCAGGAGGCGCGTCTCGAGGAAATCACCGCTCGCGGTCGCAACGCGTTTGTCGACTTCACCGTGCCGCAGGCCGTGTTGCGGTTCAAGCAGGGCTTCGGGCGATTGATCCGATCGATGGACGACCGCGGCGTCGTGTCGGTTCTCGACCGGCGACTGTTGACGAAGGTCTACGGCAAAACGTTCCTCGCGTCGCTTCCCGAGGTGCCGGTCTTCTCGGCAGCGTCGCGAGCCGTGATCGACCGCGTCGCCGCGTTCTTCGCAACGGATGGCGACGGAGCCCCGGCCAGAGCCGAGGAGATCGCCGCGAGCGAACCTCCGGAGGGGGCGGACAGCCGCCCGTCGTCGCGTGAACGCTGAGCCCGCCGCATGCGTGCAGATCGTCCTCGCTGCGGGAAGATCGCGCCGCATGGGGACGCCGAAGGCCGCGCTGGCGTTCGGCGCCACGACGACTCTCGGACTCGTCGTCGCGGCGGGGGGCGGCGTCGTCGATCGCAGCGTGATCGTCATCGGTTCCGACGGTGAGGACCTGCGCTCGGGCCATGACTTCTCGACACTGGGTCGCGCCGTCGACTGGGTGGTGAACGCCGCGCCACAGAGTGAGCAAGTCGACTCGGTGAAGATCGCGCTCGAGTTTCTCCGCGCGCAGCCACCTGCAGCGTTCTTCCTCCACCCCGTCGACTGTCCGCTGGCGACGCCGGTCGACTATCGGCGCCTCGCGGCGGCCTGCGCCGAAGACGGCGATCGTGCTGCAGAGCGCGGCGTCGAGGAGAGCGCGATCTTCAAGCCCGTCCACGGAGATCGCAGCGGCCACCCGATCCTGTGTCGATGGGCCGTTGCGGCGCGCATTCTCGAGCTGCCGCCAGGCGCCACGACGCGCGACGCGTTGCGCGATTTTCGGCTCTGTCGCGTCCCGGTACCGAACGCGAGCGTCCTCGACGATATGGACCTCCCGGAAGATTACCGGCGGCTGCGCGCCGCATACGAGCGCGATTCGTGACGACCGGGTGAGCGCGTCAAGTTCTCGTGCGGGGCGAGCCGACAGATGGGGGTGAGTGCTCTTCGCGCAACGCTGCGCGCCGAAGGGAATCCTGTTCTCATGACAGGAGTCGGCTTGGCTTTAAGCCTAGTTGCAACAATGAGTTGCGGCCGGGCTTTTTTGCTGAAAGAGGGAGGTGTGTCAGTGGTGTGCCAACTCCATTCGGCGCGCTGACCGTCCCTTGATGTCGGATTCAGGCCGAAATCAGCCCCCATCGCCCCGCAGCTAACGCGCCGGGGAACGTCAGATGAACCTGCGCTTGCGTGCCGGATCCCCATGGCGGTATCGTGCCGCCGGATAGGAGGCAGACATGCACGACGAGCTATTCCCGTGGGAACGGTGGGAGCGTGACCGGAGACGTCGAGGGGCCGGGCCGATCCCCGAGGTTGGGGAGGAGTACATCACCGCCCTGTCGACGGTGGCCGAGTCTCGAGGTTGGACGGTCCGCAAGGCAATGGCCGAGGCCATCGAGTGGGGAGCCGTCGTCCTAACGGCTCAACGGCTTGCAGAGCAACGGGGCGGGTCTGCCTACGATGCGCTTGCGGATGTGATTCGCCACGCCCTCGAGTTGATGGAGGCGGGCGGGGAGTAGGCAAGCCGTAGCTACCCCGCCCGGCCGAACGGTGCGGAGGGTGCGGTTCACGAAAAAAGCCCCTCAGAGAGCCGAGGGGCCTTTTCGTTGTGTCGTTTTGCCTGAGGCTCAGGACTTCTTGGCTTGGCGCCGACGGTGCACCAATCCGGCACCGAACAAGCAGACGCCTAGCAAGGCCCAAGTCCCCGGCTCCGGAATCGGCGCCGAGATGGCCTCGAATCGGACGTCGTCGAGGGCGAAAAACGAAGGATTCGGAGCCGTGCCGAGGAAGACTGCGCGCGCGATGTCGGTCGCGCTCTCGATTCCCACGAATCCCTCGAAAACTTCCGTTCCGAAGACACCGGCCACAGTCGCGGTCTCCAGGAGGTTGTTCGATGCGTCGAAGACGCTCAAGGAGACGCTCGTGGTCCCGTGTAAGAAGAATGCGCCGACTCGGTTGACGCCCAGGGCGAACGTCAGCTCCGTGCCTTGAGGCGAGTTGTTGTTGAGAACGTTCGGCGGCGACGAGTTCTGCGGAAGCCAGTTCACCGTGATCGGGTCCGCCTCGACCACTCCGGCGAACGTCACGCCGAGCCCTGCGAACTGATTGGTCACTACCTGACTATCAGGGAGACTGTCGAAACCGATGACAGTCTCACCCCCCGAGAAGTCGCCGATCCCGATTTCCCGGGCAGAGACGCCGGTAAACGACGACACCACAACCACGAACAGAACAGCCCCTGTACGCACAGCACCCATGATCAGAATCTCCCCTCAGGTATTTGGTTCCCCCGAACACTGTTATTGACGCTACACGAATCTCGGACGACGTGTCAAGGCTTTTCCGGTGACCGCCGTGGCTCCGGCCCGCCCTTTTGGTTGACCAATGGCAATATATGTCGCTTGGGCCCTCTCGTCACGTTCAGCTTTCGGACCCAAAATAGACGAGAATTCCGCAGGCAAGACCTCCGCACACGTATACCCCCCCGGTAGAGGGACCCAAGAATCCACTCTCCGCGACGCTAGCGCCTCGAGGCGCCCCCTCGGCCCGCCACCCCTATCGCCCCGGAGAATCGACCCTCGCGCCTCGCGATTAAAACGCCCGGCCCACCACGGCGGACCGAGCGCCCGATGAAGAGAAAAAGTATCAAGATGCCCGGACCGGACGAGGAGGAGTGTCCGGTCCGAGCGAGGGTTGGCGGCGCAACAGGCGTCCGGACCCCCATCACGTCCGCCGAACGAAAGCGCATCTCTAGCGCTTCGTCTTGGCGTTGCACGCGGCCACGTAGGCCTCGCGCAACTCGGGAAGTTCGTGCGCCACCGCACGTGTTGCCTCGCGGCGCGTCATGCCATCGGCGACGCGGGCTTGCACCTCTTCATTCCACCAAGAGACAAGATCGCTAGCGGCGGTCGAGGCGCCCGGCGGTCGAGTGGAGTGGATGCCGAGGGGTTGGAGGCCGAGGCCAACGGACGGGGCCGTCTTGCGCTTGGGCTTGGGCTTGGGCGCCTCGTTCTTATCCGCGTGCGCTCGCATGCGCTCAACGCATCGGGCGAGTTCCTCTCTCGTGGCCGACCGGAGCCCCGGGCTTGCCTCCTCGTCCATTGTGGAGAGGAGGTTCCCCACGACATCCTTGAAGGATTTCACATCGTCGATAAGCCCGAGGCCCTTGGCGTCCGTCGCGAGGTGGATGCGGCCATCGGCGAGGTGCGCCACTTGGCCCCTCGTGAGGTTACGGCCGGAGACCACCGCCGAGGAGAAGACCGCTTGTGTGGCGTCCACAACCTTTTGGAGATTGGCTTTCGTCTCGTCGTCAATCTCGACGCCGGGGAACGAGGCAACGCCTTTGGTTCCCCCGGAGGAGATGAGAATCGGTTTCACCCCGGCGTTGGCCATCGCCTCGGACGTATCGTAGCAACCGAGGTAGGTTCCGATGGACCCCACGAGCGTAGTGGTATCGGCCGCGTACACGTGGGTGCATTGACTCGCCACCCAATACGCCGCCGAGGAACACATACCATCGCAGAGCGCGACCACGGTTTTCCGCTCGGTTGCCTCGCGCACGGCCTTGGCCAATTGCTCGGTCCCGGCCGCCATGCCGCCCGGCGAATCGATGTTGAGCACGATGGCCGACACCGATGGATCGGTCGACATGTGCTCCACCATAGCGGCGGTTTCCGTGGTGGACACCTCGTCGCCCCACATAGGGGCGCCCTTCACCATAACGCCCGTGAGATTCACAACGGCGATGCTCCCGCGCATGCTCGGCAACGGGCCATGGCCATCGGAGCGTAGGGCTTGGCGCCCTACCATACGCATCGGGCATGCGCTCCACACGGTATCGCGAGAGTCGACCGTCGGCGGCCGGGGGACGTCTAAGGGCTTCGGCTCGTTAAACGGGAAGATCATCTTAGGTTCCTCAGATAGTGATCGAGCGGGGCCCGCGCCTCGGCTAGCATCTCGGCCCGCTTGTTTTCAAGTTCATCGAGTTTTACCGCGAACGGTTTGGACGCGGTTTTCCGTGCGTTCACATAGACTCCAAACGCGACCGCGTCGACACTCGCCGGGGCCCCTTGGGCTTCTCGTATCGCGTTGGCCGCAAGATCCGCGAGGGGGTGGTTAGAGCGGCCAACGGTTCGGCAATGGAGCAGGGCAGCCTCTCGCCCCGCATACGATCCGGGGTCGATCGCCTCGAGGTTGGCCACCAAGTCTAGCTCTCCTCGCACGGGGAGGAGTTCGGGATTGATGGCGCGCTTTACGATAGCCTCGGCTTGCGCCACTCTATCTTTGACGTCCTCGGGCGCTAGCTCGCGCAAGCGCTCGATGGCTTGCTCCTGCGCCTCGAGTTCCCCGTGGGAAACGTTGACCGCGTTGACAAGGGCATCGTGTTTCGCCTGAATCGCCTCGATATCCGCGAGGAGGGCATCGCCGTTCTCGGCGAGGTTTGCCTTCGCATCGTCGACGGCCTTGGCGCGGGCCTTTCTCGTCGTCGCATTGCCGGCCGCCTCCTCGCACTTAAGGACTTGGCCCATGCGACCTAGCTCGCGCTCGATGCGTTTGTCATCCCATCCGAGGTCTCGGCCGAGCATCAGCCGATCGTCAAACGACATGGCCTTGGTGCCTTTGACATCTTGGCGGAGGATCCTTTCGGCCTCCTCCACGATCTGAGCGTGCTCCAAAGTCAACCGCTCGGCCAACGTGGCCGTGCGAGGCTCGTCCCTAAGCTCCTTGATCGTCTGCGGTGCTTTCGTCGTCCGAGGCATTAGGTGTGTCTCCTATCCGGCCATTTGGAGAAGCCCGAGGCGCCGATGCCGGTATGGCGGCGTCCGGGATGTAAGCGGGGCGGTGCTGACGATGTCGCCGAGGGGCCCACCCCGCAGGCTGTCGGAAAGGGATCGACCCCTCTCCCGGTGTTTCGAGGCACCGCCGGGTGGCCTTGCCTCCCCAAGGTAGGTTTCATGGTCCCTCTCACGCTCCCTTCCCGTTCTTTGAACTCACCCCCGGTGCCGACGCCGACATGCCGCTTTGGCCGATTTCGACCACCTGTGGCGAATTATGTCGGCGGGGCGGTTTTTGGGGGTGCCGACACAATTCGTCCGTAGTGTCCGTATTCGGGCGATGCGGCGTGTCGGCGTCGGTGGGGGGATTAAGTACGAAGACCATGGTCGGCCTGCCGGCGCCCTCGTGGTCGACGTCTTCCCAATGGCCGAGATCGGCATCGCCAAGGGCATCAAGGTCGGCCTCCGCTCGCGCCGCGCCGCCCTCCCCGGCATACTTGCGCAGGTTCCGGCGCAGCGTCCGGACCGCGATTTGGCCGCCCTTGGACCGGATGTACCCGATGAGTTCTCGCTGCGCTTTGTCGGCGCCGGACTCTTGCCGGAGAGTCCACGCCCGGATGGTGTGGTGGAGGAGTTCATCGGCAAGCGCGATCCCCCGGGCCATCGTTTGCGCCGATATCGGGTCGATGTCGCCACCGCCCCCGAGGACGTCGTCATTCTCGACGGACGATGCGCAATGGAGGATGAGCGCGCACCGCAAGGCCAATCCGCGAACCTTGGAGACGTTGGCCTCGAGCGGTTCGTTCATCCAATCGAGGGCCCGGTCGGCCGCCTCGTCATGCCAACGGATGAACAACTCCTCGGCCTCCGGCGATACCGCGATCCGGTACGGTAGCAACCGTTGGCCATCGGCCGATTGCCGCATCGGGATGCTGTGCAACTCCCGCAGCCCGCGCTCGAATGCGACGCCGATATCCCACGATGGCCGGTGTCGCGAGAATCGAACCTTGCGCCGTGGCGGCGCGATTACGGACAGCCGGGCGATCAAACCCGAATCAACCTTTTCGGGATCGGCCGCCGACCGCTCCCAAATCCCGGGTTGAATGCCACCGGCGACGGAGCATGCCGCGTTGTCGATGACGATCTCGCCCCGGGCGATGCGGTTGATCTTCAATTTGCCGCCGTCGTACATGCGGCACCACCGTTGGACGTCGCCGCCGGTCGGTTTGTATTCGGTGAACGACGCGAGCCATTCGCCAAGCTCATCGGATAGAAGAACGACGCCGCGATTAGAACCGCGTAGCAAGTTGCCGACGCTTTCGATGGTCGAATCCTCGATGGCCACGTGGGGGACCGGCGGAGGTTCGGGCGCCGATCCGGGGGCGTCGTCGCGCTTGCCCTTGTTGAATGACGCAAGCTCGCGCTTGTGTTCCTGTAGCGCCCGTTCGAACGCCTCGCGCTCGTTTTGATGGCTATCCCGCAAGCCGGCCTCGATCGCGCCGACGGCATCGCGAACCTCTTTGAACGGCGCGGTCTTGCCGGCGCCCGGCGGCGCGACCAACGTTAGCCATAGGACGCCCGGTTCCGTCCAACCTGTAGAGAGTGCTATCTCCCGGGCCGTTCCGATGACACCCGCTAGCGCGCCAAGGACGGGAACCGCGACATACCATTGGTCGCACCCGATCGCTCGGGCGCGGTCGCGGATGTAGTTCTCGACCCAACGCGGCATCAGATCGATCGGGAACGGATGGTATTCCGACCGTTCCGTCGATCCGTCGTCGTCCTCGTCTCGGTCTACGCCCTCACGTGCCGCGTCAACCAACTCGTCGAGGGCTTCACGCGTACCACCGACCGCAATCCAATCGGACACGTCACCCTTGGGAGTAAGGCCCGGCAAGTAGACGGTGCGAACTCGTTTCGCGATACCCGACAATCGTCGGACGACGTCGTTGGCGTGGTCGCGCCCGGTGTCATCGTTGTCCGGAATCAGAACGGCGTCGCGGTCGCGGAACGTCTCCACAACGGTCGCCCGATCGAGGTTGCGCCACTTTCCGGCGCCGCCCGGGTTGCACGTCGCAAGCAATCCGAACGCCTCGAGCGCGTGGACGTCTTTCTCGCCCTCGACGATGTAGATTGCCTCGTCGGTCCGGCGCACGAGCTCCGGGAGCCGGTAGGGGACTTTGGCGATGCCCTTGACGCTCCACGTGCCGTCCGGGGCGCGTTGGCGAAAGTCCTTCGGGAAATAGCGAATGACTTGGTATAGCACCTCGCCCTGTTCGTCGAGGTAGTCGTATGTCTCGTCAACGTGGCGCGCTTGTGATCCGGCCCCGTTGCCGTTGCCGGCGAACAGGTCGCGCATCGTAAGGCCGAGGGCGCCGACGATCGTCTCAACGCCGCGCCCCGCATGACACGTGACTAGGGCTCTGCCGTCGTCGCCACGCGATACGGATAAGCTTGCCCGGTTGTCATCATGCGACGGGCAACACGCTTGGACCGACCCTTTGCCCCTGTTCTTGATGCGGTCGCCGAGGGCATCGACAACCCGGTGAAACGGGTCGGTGGCATTGACCTCCGGGGCTCCTCTTAATATAATTCTCTCCACTTGAAAACTCCTATGCCGCCCCGGTCAGTCCATGCCGGGGCGGCATTTTTTGTTTCACGCGACTGCCGACGTTTCGACGATGCGCGCCTCAATGAAGGCTCGGACATCGCCACGGCGGTAGCGAACGGTTGATGGGGTTAGTTGGACGTATCGCGGGCCGATTCCTCGGCGACGCCAATCGAATAGCGTTCTCGGTTTCACCCCGATGAGCTTGGCGGACTCCTCGGTGCTGATGGGGGTCTCGTCGAATGTGTCCATTACGGGCTCCTATTGCTCCGGGTTCACTTCCTCATCCTCTTCCTCCGGGAACACGGCGACCACGTCCGCACCGTTGCGGACCGCCTCGGCCACTTCCCTCGGAACGGGAATCTCGGACTCGTAGTTGATGAGCAACCAACAATCGTGCTCTTCCCTTTTCCGGCGACTCATACTTGAAGACTCCTCTCCCGCTTGCGCGGGTCTTCGGGTTAAATTGCGGGTATTTCCACGAATATATAGTTAGACGTTACGATACCTGCGAATCTGTCACGAAATGTCGCGGGGATCGCGGGAGCATCAGGCGGTACCGCGACGAGAGCGTTGGCGACGGGCCTTTCGGATGCTCTCGTTGCGTTCCGCCTCCCGCTTGGTCCATTCGCGCAACTCGTCGATGTCATATCGTCGACGCTTGCCGACCATACGAATCGGCAACGGGTTCTCGTTCGGTCCCCGTTGGAGGAGTTTGTAGAACTTGGCCCAAGCCACGCCTAGGTAGGCCATGGCGTGTTTGTCGTGAAGAAGCGGACGGAACTCGATGGGCTCGGTCATATAGGTGACTCCTTATCAAAGCGACAGAAACCAACGCCTTTGATAAAGAACCTACCGGGCGCCCCGCCCGTGGTCAGTGCCCCCAAAGTGCCGTCAAAGTGCCCCGGAGTGCCGTCCGGCGTTACTTGGCCCGATAGTAGCCCGCACCCTTCCTGAATTTCACGAGACCTTGCTTCCGCAGAGTGCCACCGGGTCTCAGGAGCTTCTTAACCGCGTCGATACTGCCGCTAGGGGTGTGGTCCGCGATTTCCTGTTGAGTTCTCGGCTCGTCGGCCGTGATTGCCGCGTAGACTCGGCTCTCGGCTTCTGTGAGCCGTTCTTCGCCCGGTGGAGGGGCCGCGTTCGACGGTGACCGGGGTCGCAGGAGCACGGTGCCGGAACCGTCGGTCAGGTACGTCGCCTCGACGTCGCCGCGTTCGACGAGCAACGTCACGGCTTGAGGAGCGATTCGCACCAATCGCCTGACGATTCGGCGGTTTTCTTCCCGGGTTAGAGGTATGGGGTCCGGTGTATCCAAGTACTTGTCATAGACGTGGTCGGCGATCGAGTCGGAGCGGCGGATAGCGTTCTGCCAACCGGCATCGGGCCACGGCACCCCGCCGACAGAGGGCGAAATCTGCGAAAGTCTCCGCAGGTGTTCCAACATGTCATCGGCCGCCTTGGCTACCTGCCCGGGGTTCGTGTCCTGAACGGCCTCAGCCGCCTTTGCCTCGATTCGTTCGCACGCCGCTTCTAGCTCTTCCATGGTTCTTGGCAAGTTGAACCGAGCGGCTAGCTCTTCGAACCGAGCGGCATTTCGCTTCTTCTCTTCCGTCATGATGCACGCTCCTTCTTTGCCTTCCGCACGGCGGCATCTTGCGCTTTCGGCGACAGGTCCGGCAACTCATTAATGCCGTCGACGAGCACCGACCACGGGGTGTCAGTGTACTCGGACGTCACGTCGTCACGAGCGTGCGACAGGATCGATTTTAGCGTTCGATAGCTCACCTTTGGCTCAAGCCAAGACGCCACCGTCCGGCGCAGGCTCCGCCACGTGCAATGTGGGAATGACGGGTTGTCCGGATTGAGAATCTTGCTTGCGCGCTTCTGCGCTCCCCTGTAGGCGGCCTTGGGGATCTTGGGGCCGACTATAGGTTCGTCACCGGCGGGCGTCTTGTCTCGGCCACGGAGCGCCTCCCGTAGCGCGTTGGCCAAGGTTGGATGAATCGGTATCGAGTGTTCACGCTTCCTCTTCATTCGCTCGGGCGGGAGTGTGATTCGGCCTTCGTCCAAGTCGACGTCGCACCAACGGACGTTGAAGATGTTGGTCGGCCTTAGAGCCGTGTGCAGGCCGATCATCAGGGCAAGATAGAGGCGCGGCTCCGGAGCGCGGTCGTCCCCCTTGGCTCGGACGACCCGTTGCCCCCGGGCGGCCACGAGCAACGCTCGGGCTTCTTCGACGGACATCGCGTGATCCTTGTGGAGTTCGCCCTTTGTGAACTTCTTGTCGCCGAAAACGTCGCCGGCGGCGCGGTAGTTCATCGTCTTGCACCATCGGAAGAAGCCGCGCAGCGTGACGACGTGTTTCTGCCGTGTGCGCGCCTTGTGGTCTCGATAGGCGCGCAGGAACCGTTGGCCGCCGTTGGGGAATGTGATGTCGCGGACAAGCATCCCGCCAAAGTGCTTTTTGAAGACGCCTAGGTCCTCGAGGTAGCCCGAGCGCGTTTTCTCTCGAACGGCCTTTTCATCGACCCATTGGCGGTAGGCTTCCTCGAACTCGATGGCGCCCGGCTTCCCCTCGGCCTCCTTCTCGGCTTTTTCGCGGGCAATCCGCTCGTCGCAGAGTTCGCGAGCAACCTCCATCGCCTTGCGCTCGATGCGCTCCCGCGTGCGGGGGGATGCGTTAGGCGGAGCATCTTTCACTCCGGTCGACACGCGGCGCTCCTCCCCGGGGGTTCGAGAGTCGCGAATCCGGGCGTAGAGAGCGGAGCTTTTCGGGTGCCGCCAAAGTGAGATTCGGAATCGTCCCCGGTGCTGTTCGACCATCACGCCCTCCGGTTTGACACACTTTTGGCACACCCCCAGGTCCCCTGTCACGGGGACAGGGTAGGGGGTGTGCCACAAGTGTGCCAAAAAGGGGCGTCGATTCAAGACGCAAACCGACGAATTCCGACTAGTCGCTAAAGTGCCTTCAATCGGCTTTAGTAGCTAGAATGCGGAGGTTTCGGCCCGGAGGTGTTGCTCGCCAAGGGCTTGTGGAAACGGCCGAAATTTCGAGTTTTCCTGTTCTCATGACAGGGGCTGGCTGTCGAGTCGGCGGGGGTCGAATAGGCTGCTGCTGACTCGGCTTTTTTCGTTTCTGCCCGTCAGTCGTCGCGCGTCGCATCTCGCCCCTTCGGTCGCGCGTCGAGGCGTGCGATCGCGTTGGCGAGATCATCGACAGGGGTGGCGTCGATCGGGCTAGCGGCGACGCGGGCGAATCGGACGAAGCCGCATGGATCGATCACGAAGGACGCCGGGCGCGCGACGCGGACGGCGCCGAACGAGAAGCGCCGGTACACGCCGTACGACTTCGCGATCTCGCGCTGCGCGTCGATGAGGTACGAGACCGAGGTCGGCGCCGCCTCGAGAAGTCGCCGTGCCGATTCGGCGCGCTCGCAACTGACTGCGAGCACGCGTACGCTGTCCACCGCGCGCGGCGACGGGCCGATCGAAGCGCGCAGCGCGGACAGCTCGTCGAGGCGCGCGCGGGTGTTCGGGTCCCACGTGCCGCGGACGAACTCGACGAGGACCGGGCCGTTGCGCAAGCACGCGTGAAGGGATACGGCCACACCCCAGGGCGTCGCCAGCGCGAAGCCCGGCGCCGGGTCTCCGAGAGAGGGGACGCCTGGATGGGATCGATCGGGTCGACGGCTCACATCTTCTCGGGTCAGATGATTCCGAACTCGGAGACCTTCGCGTCGCAGTACTTCTCGGCGTTTGCGATCATGTCGGCGAGCACCCGCTCGAGGTACTCTCTGGGAGCCTCTGCCGGGGCCCAGGCAAGCCCGAACGCCCGCACCGTTCCGAGCGTCACGGCGGTGCGCGCGGAGTCGCGGCTCGGACTACCGAATAGCCCTTCACCTCCTCCGACGACGAGGCGCCCCTCGACCGGTACCCACTCGCCAGCCGTGCCCTCGAAACGCTCGTCCGGACGACCGATTCGCACCAGGACGGGAGGCGCGATCGCGCCCCAATCGTAGATGCCGATCGGGCATTGATGCTGCAGCGACACGAGGTTCATCGCGTCGACGAGCTTGTTCACCTTCGGGATCGGGCGACCCTGCACCACACGGCGCAGGAGCCTCTCCGAGCTCGGTCGGTCCCGTGTCGGGTCGACGCCGACGAGGTGGTACAGCTTGCGTGTGCGCTGCACTGGCTCGAGGTCTGACGGGCGGCGATCGCCCATCGTCTGGCGCAGCTCCGACGCGAACTCGTCGAGGGACACGCGCAGCGGGGAGGAGACCGCTCCGTTGGCGACCTGCTTGAAGAACACGACCCCGATGCGGGCGATCTCTTCGAGCGAATCAGAGACCTGGACTTGCTTCAGTTCCATCGCTTCCTCCTTTCCTCGCGGCGCGTCGGCTGGGCTCGCGAGTGGTTCGTCGCGTCGGCAGAGAGCCCGATGGAGCGCCTTCATCCCAATACTACGACGCAGATCGGAGCATCTCTCGTTTTTCCTCGTCATCAGCCCCTTTTCAACGGACTGTTATCGGTCCGGAATGTCAAAAATCCGGTCGCTTCGGAAAGTCGCTTGCCAGCATGCGCCATGCCGGAGCTAAACTAGCTGCAAGCCGTTACCGTTCGAGGAATCGACGTGCCGCCCGAGACTTCGCCACCGAGAGCTGCCGACAGCGCGCAGGACGGTGAGCCGCGACGCGGCCGCATCGGAGCGCTGATCCATCTGCTCGGAGACGAGGAGCCGGGCATCTATCGCGCCGCGTGGCACGAGCTCTTTCGTCTCGGCGAGGCCTGCATTCCGGCAGTCGAGTCAGCGTGCACGAGTTCGAATGATCCGGCGGTGCGCCGAAGGTGCGTCGACTTCCTGCTCGAATGGCAGCGGCGCGCGGTCTTCGAGCGCTGGATCGAGTTCTGCTCGGCGCGCGCGCACGACCTCGAGACCGGCGCGTTGCTGATCGCCGCCAGCGAGTCCCCCGACCTCGACGTCGATGCGGTCCGCGTGACGCTCGATCGCGCCGCGCGCGGGCTGGCTCGACGCATCGCGACCGCGCGGACGACGGACGCAGCGGTCGCGGCGCTCGCTCGCTGCGTGCATCACGACCTCGGTCTCGTCGCCAACCGCGAAGACTACCACGACGACGCGAACAGCTATATCAACCGCGTCCTCGAGCGGCGGCTGGGGATTCCGATCAGCCTCGCCGCCGTGTACTTGCTCATCGCGCGGCGGCTGTCGGTGCCGCTCGAAGGTGTCGGGATGCCGTGCCACTTCCTCCTCAAGTTTCTCGCGCACGACGGAGGCCGCGTCGTCGACCGATTCGTCGATCCGTTCGCGGAGGGCGCGCGGCTCGGGACGCGGGACTGCGCTCGCTTCCTCGAGGAACACGGCATTCCGTTTCGGGAGAGCTACCTGCGCGCTGTCTCCGACACGGCGATCCTGCAGCGCATGCTCGGCAATCTGCTGCGTATCTACCACGATCGCGGCGATGAGCGGCGCGAGGGACGCATCGCGTCGATGCTGCAGCTCCTGCAGGGATAGCAGCAGACCGACCGCGGGTGAGCCTCTGTCTGCTCAGACTTCCAGTTCCTTGACGAACCGGTTCAGGTTGCGGCTGCCGGAATCCTCGACGACGAGCAGGTCTTCGATGCGCACGGCGCCGACCCCCGGGTAGTAGAGTCCGGGCTCGATCGTCACGACGCTTCCGGAGCGGATCTTCCACGACACCCTGCCGATTCTCGGCGCTTCGTGGATGTCGAGGCCGACGCCGTGTCCTGTCGAGTGAATGAAGCCGACCTTGCGGCCGCCGCGCTCGGTCGTCTCGTGGCCACAGGTGTTGAAGTAGTCGACGATCCCCTCGTGG
This sequence comes from uncultured Planctomycetia bacterium, assembly GCA_964392615.1. Classification (GTDB taxonomy): domain Bacteria; phylum Planctomycetota; class UBA8108; order UBA8108; family UBA8108; genus CAYMRB01. The sequence goes on from CAYMRB010000111.1 coordinate 15,808, forward strand.
AGGTCCTTGCCGTCGACGCCATCGGCTAGCTGCGCGATCGCCTGATCGACCGCCGTGTTGACCGCCTCCCAGAGGCTGTGCACCTCCGGTGACGCCTTGCCGCGGACGACGGTCCGCGTCATGTCGCCCCAATACCGCGTCGTCAGCGAGCGCGGGAAGATGTCGACGATGATCGTCTGATTCGCGGGCAGCGGCCCGTGTCCGCGTACGTGCGGATCGCAGCCCTGGTCACCGCCAGCGATGATCGTGCTGGTCGCGACGTGATCGTTTTCGAGAAGGAGCTTGTGGGCTTCGCGTCGCAGCCACTCCGCGGTCAGTGGGGTGCCGTTGCGGTACAGGAATCCGTCCTGAATGCGGCTCTTGCGGATCGACTCGATGACGAACTCCATCGCCTCTTCGGCGACGCGTTGGCTCTGCTCGATCGTGTCGATCTCGTCGGAGTTCTTGACCACGCGCTCGGGAAACAGCGGCTCGGCGCGCGCGGTGAGGGTGTAGCCCTTCCCGCGCAGGAACTCGGCGAAGCCGAACGGGAACGAGTGGGGCACATCGAGCTCGCGGACGCCGACCTTCTGCAGATAGAGATCGGCGATCGCCGCGAGGCGCGGTCGTTCGCCCGACTCGCGGATCGCGTCTTCGAACGGCGTGATCGACCCGACTTCATCGACCTGCGCCTCGTCCTGGGCGCGGCCGAACTCGAGATCGCTCACGAGCAGGATCTTCCGCCCGCCGAGCTCGAGGTAGATCAGCGGATCGCCGACCAGGAACCCGATGGCGTAATACAGATCGGAGCTCATCTCGCTGTCTGCGATGATCAGGAGGTTCCTGTCACCGGCCTGTCGCGTTGCGGGGCTATCCACGGCCTCGACTCCTCGGCAGTTGCTGGCAGCGAATCACTCGAGATCGAACTCGAGGTTTTCCATTCTTCGTCGCACACCGGCCTGAAAGCGATCCCCGACCGCACCGTCGATCAGACGGTGGTCGAAGCTCATGCTGACGTAGCACATGCTGCGGACCGCGATGGCCTCCGTGTCGTCGATGACCATCACGCGCTTCTGCACCGTTCCCATGCACAGGATCGCGACCTGCGGCTGGCTGATGATCGGGACGCCGGTCAACGAGCCGAACACGCCGATGTTCGTGATCGTGAACGTGCCGTCCTGAACGTCTTCCGGATCCAGCGTCTTGTTGCGCGCGCGCTCCGCGAGGTCGGCGATGCGGCGTGCGATCTCGAAAACGGTAAGCTCATCGGCGCGGCGCACGACGGGGACGAGTATCCCCTCGTCGTCGTCGAGCGCGACCGCGACGCCGACGTTGACCTCTCCCTTGTAGCAGATCTCCCCACGCTCGGTGTCGAGCGTCGCGTTCAGGATCGGGTGCGCGCGCAGCTCCTTGGCCACGGCCTGGACCATGAACGCGGTGTACGTCAGCTTGACGCCCCGGTCGATCCACTCGGGCCGCAGTCGGTCGCGGAGCCCTCGCGCCGCGGTCATGTCGACCTCGTGGAGGCTCCAGACGTGCGCGGAGGTCTGCCGGCTGCGGACCATGTTCTCCGCGATCTTGCGACGCATGATCGAGATCGGCTCGATGCGATCGGCGGTGTTCGAGCCCGGAGCGGTGCTCGCGGGCGCGGCAGGGTCGCTGGAACGACCCGCGAGGTAGGCCTCGACATCCTGGCGGGTGATGCGGCCGCTCGATCCGGTGCCCGTCACCTGCGTCGCTTCCACTCCGTGCTCGCGCAGTAGTCGGCGCACGGCCGGGGACAGTCGGGGGCGGTCGCCCTCCTGCGGGGCGGCTGGATCGACGCTCGTCGCCGCATGTGCGGCGCGCAAGACCGCCACGTCCGCAGCGGCGCCCACGGAGCTCGCCGGCGGCGCGGCGGTGGCCGCTTCCGTCGCCGTGTTCGCCGGATTCTCGGCCGTCAGCGTGCAGAGGTGCGTGTCGACAGGCACCGTGGCGCCCTCCTCGACGAGCTGGGCAGCGAGGAAGCCCGCCGCGGGCGACGGAACCTCGGTGTCGACCTTGTCCGTCGAGATCTCGAGGAGTGGCTCATCTCGCTCGACACGGTCGCCGAGCTGCTTGAACCAGCGCACGACCGTGCCTTCCGTGATGCTCTCCCCCATCTGGGGCATCCTGACCTCGACCGACATTCAAGGGCTCCTTTCCCTGCTCCACGGGACGGGAAATCTTAAGAAATCCGCCCCAGTTTGTCACCTGTCGAGGGGTTCGGTATACTTCTCCGCTTCGCTGGTTGGTAAAACCGCCTGTTTGGCATTGTTCAGGGGCTTCTGGGGGCATTCACCCCTGTCGAGAGCCTCTGGGCGGCCGCACCGAGAGAGACTCCCGCCCGTGTTTGAAAGCACGCCGGAGCGCGTCGAGAAGGTTCTCGAACATCTGGCCGATCTGCCGTCCCTTCCCGCGACGACGCACCGGCTCCTCGATGTCGTATCGGACGATCGGCTGCACAAGGAGTGCGCGGAGCTGGTCGCGACGGACCAGGGGCTGACAGCGAAGGTGTTGCGGCTCGCGAACTGCGCGTTCTTCTACCTCCAGGAGCCGGTCGCGTCGCTGACGCATGCCTGCGCGCTGCTGGGGACGCGCACCTTGAGGAGCCTGGTGCGGAGCGTCTCGACCGACGGCTTCTACGAACGATCCGCCGGCCCCCTCGACGCGATGCGGTACTGGCGACATTCGTTGGCGGTCGCGAAGGCCGCGCGGATGATCGCGGACCGGATGCGTCCGGAGCTGTGTGACGAGATCTACGCCGCCGGCCTGCTGCACGACTGCGGCATCGGTGTTCTCGGCGAGAAGTTCGCGGACGAGTACGACCTCGTGCTGCGGCTACGAGACTTCGGCGATCGGCCGCTCGGGGACGTCGAGGTCGAGATCTTCGGCATGACGCACGCCGAGGTCGGTTATCGGCTGACGTCGCGCTGGCGACTCCCGGACAGGATCCGCGACAGCATTCGCCACCACGAAAACACCGGCCCGAGTACGTCGGTGGAGGACGAGCACACGCGTTTCGCCGTGGCGATCCTGCGCGCCGCGGACAGGTGGTCGGCCGGACGCGAGCTCGGTCTCTTCGACGGCGAGCTCCCCGCCGAGTCGTGGAGCGCGTGCCTCGAGTCGCTCGGTGCGTCCGTGCCGATCGACGAGATCGACGCTGCGCTCGAGGCGGTGCCGGGCGAGGTCGCGGCCGTCGAAGCAGCGCTCAACTCCTCGCTGCTCGAGGCCACAGCCGCGCCGGACTGATCCGGCACGTCGTCGTCGACTTCCGGGAATCACGGCGCGTCGACGGACGCATGGCACCTGTCGTACTCTGCGTCAGAGGGGACTCTTCTCGGGGTCTCCTCGGAGTACGGAGGGACCGATGGGAGAGCTACGCACTCGGTGTGCCCCTGCGACGGGCCGCACTCGGGCATTCACGCTGGTCGAGCTGATGATCGTCGTCGCGATCATCGCGATCATCGCCGCGATCGCGATTCCGAGCCTGCTCAACTCGCGCAAGTCGGCGAACGAGCGCAGCGCGGTCGCGTTCATGCGCTTCGCGGTCACGGTCGGCGAGCAGTACCGCATACGATTCGGCCGCTATCCGCGGGATGAGCACGACATGATGGACGCCGGCATCATCGAGCAGAAAGGACAGGGCCCCTCCGGCTACGTCCTCGTATTCGAGTCCCACCGAAGCACCTGGCGCCTACGGGCAAATCCCGAGGAGCCGGGCACGACCGGGGACACGTCGTTCTTCGTCGACCAGACCGGCGTCATCCGGTTCAGCACCACGGGACCGGCGACCGCGACGAGCGAGCCGATCGATTGACCGGGTCCAGCAGCCCGATGAAGAAGGCGATACGGCGCGATGCGGCCATTTCGCCCAGGCTCTTCGTTGTCCGAGCTCGACAATGCATAGGCGCTAGCGGAAGAAGCGCCAGCGTTCCCGCGGCCAGAAGACGACGCGCAGGACTGCCGTGCACGAGCTCGGTCGGTACGGCGCCGGAGCGGGAGTCCGGCATCCCCCGGCGAAGAGAAAAGCTGGCGGGAGTGCATGGGAATCGAACCCACCGACCGTGTTGTTCGCACGGCCCCAAGGATTTGAAGTCCCGGAGGTCCACCAGGAACCTGCTCACTCCCGCAGGGCCCTGAAACTACGACAACATGGTCGCGGCTTCAACGGCCTTCTTTCGCCTGCGTCAGCCCGCCGGGCCTCAGTCCGACCGATCCACCGTGCGCACCTCGCCGAGCACGCCGTAGTCGTCGCCACCGAGGCGAGCCAGTGGGTTCAGGCGCAGCGCGTCGACGTGGATCTCGGCGTTCTTGACTGTCGCCAGGTCGTCCGCGATGTACGCCCGGACGATTTCGCCGAAGACGACTCCCTGCGGGACGTGCCCGACCTCGACGATGCAATGGCGTCGGCAAGCGAACGCGATCTTCGCGTCCGCGAGCCGCGGCAGGCTACAGCCCTCGAACGGAATCGTGTCGAGACGGACCAGGTCGAGCTCGGATTCGCCCCACGCGAGACCGGCGGCGGTCGCGGTGACCTGCGGCGCGAGGTCCGCGTCGGCGATGTGGACGACGAACTCCTCGCGGCTCTCGATATTGGTCCAGGTGTCCTTGCGCGCGCCGTCCCGCTTCTTGCCGACCGACAGCATCAGCAGCGGCGGATCGCTCGTGACGCCCGTGAAGTACGAAAACGGCGCGAGGTTGAAGCTCCCGTTGCCGTTATCCGAGAGCACCCAGGCGACGGGACGCGGGACGATCGTCTGGATCATCAGGCGGTACACGTCGCCCTTCGGCAGCTCGTCGAGGTCTACGTACATTCCGGCCTCACTCCCTTTGCTAGGGTTGGATCGACGCGGTCGGATCGACGCGGTCGGATCGATACCGACAGTCTCCGGCTTCCGCCGTCGCGATTCCAGTGCGGAGTTCCTGTTCCGCTCGCCGCGGAGCCGTTAGACTACCGATCCCATGATCCGATTGACGTTCGATCGCGGCACGGTATTGATCGACGGCGAAGGGAGTGAAGACCTGGACCTGCCCGGCGCCGTCGCGGACTCGCGCGTCGGGGCGCTGCGCGTTCCGGGGCGGCTCTATCGCGAGATCGTCACGGCGTTGACCGACGCGGGTGTCGAGTTCGAGGACGCGGCTCGCGACTATGGCGTTCTCGATCTGCGGTGTCGTCTCGAGCGGACGCCGTACCCGTACCAGACCGCGGCGATCGACGCGTGGACCGAGGCGGGCCAGCGGGGCGTCGTCGTGCTGCCGACCGGCGCCGGCAAGACGTTCGTAGCGCAGATGGCAATCGAGGCCTCCCGTCGGCCGACGCTCATCGTCGCCCCGACGATCGATCTCATGCAGCAGTGGTACGGCGTCCTCGCGTCGAGCTTCGAGCACGAGGTCGGCCTCGTCGGCGGCGGCTATCACGAGCCGTGCCTGCTGACCGTGACGACGTACGACTCCGCGTACATTCACATCGAGCGCCTCGGCAACCGATTCGGCCTGATCGTCTTCGACGAGTGTCACCATCTGCCGGGGCCGTCGTACCAGATCGCGGCAGAGAGCGCCATCGCGCCGTTTCGGCTCGGATTGACCGCGACGCCGGAGCGCGAGGACGGGCAGGAGACGGTGCTCGACGATCTCGTCGGTGGCATCGTCTATCGCCAGGACATCCGCGAGCTCAGCGGCGAATACCTGTCGAGCTACGAGACGATTCGCCTACAGGTCAATCTCTCCGAGGACGAGCGCCAGCGCTACGCGGAGGCGCGCGAGATCTACCGGGCGTTCGTTCGCGGCCACCGGATTCCGCTCGGCACGCCGGACGGCTGGAGTCGCTTTCTGATGCTGACGTCGAAGAGCGAGACCGGCCGTCGCGCGTTCCTCGCGTACCGCGAGCAGAAAGCGATCGCGCAGGCGCCGGAGGGCAAGATTCGCGCTCTCGAGGAGCTCATGCGCCGACACCGCGACGATCGCGTGCTCGTGTTCACGAACGACAACGACACGGCGTACCGTATCTCACGGCAGTTTCTGATCCCGACGATCACGCACCAGACGAAGGTCAAGGAGCGCCACGAGATCCTGCAGCGGTTCAACAGCGGCGATTACCCGTACCTCGTCACATCGAAGGTCCTCAACGAGGGCGTCGACGTGCCGGCGGCGAACATCGCCGTCGTGCTGTCGGGAAGCGGCACGGTGCGCGAGCACGTGCAACGGCTCGGTCGCATCCTGCGACGGGCCGAAGGCAAGCACGCGATCCTGTACGAGGTTGTCGCTGCGGACACGACCGAGGAGTTCGTTTCGTCGCGCCGGAGGCAGCACAGTGCTTACAGCTGACCTCGTGCAGGTGAGCGTCGGCAGGACGCACGTTCGACCGCGGTATATCCGCACCGACGACGATCGCTCGCTCGACCTCGCGGCGACGCTGATCGCGATTTTCGAGTCGACGATTGGTCGCACGCGAGGCGCGCTCAAGGGCGAGCTCGCGGATCACCTCGGCACCGGAACGGAGTTTCAGCTTCACCGCGGGCTCGCGAAGCTCCTCGAGGATCGGTGCGAGTTCGAGACGCGCGCCGATGTCGATCCGGTCGAGCTGCGCCGCGTCGTGTTCGAGGCGGCAGCAGCGGAATACCGGCGCGAGAGCACAGAGGAGGCGACGACGTTCGATCGCGCGACGGTACTCCAGAGCGCTGCCGCAACGCTCGAGCTCGACGCCGAGGCCGTCGACGCCGCGCTCTTCGCCGACCTCAAGGACGAGCAGGTCCTCAAGGAGTTCGAGCGTCCGAGCACGGAGTGGCTCCTCGAGCGGTACAACGTCGCGCTCGCGCAGGCTGTCCTCCTGCGCGCGACCGTGCTCGAGGTCGAGGTCCGCGCGCAGAGCCCGGCGCGCTACCGCGAGCTCTTCCGCAAGATGAAGTTCCTGCGACTCCTCTACGAGGTCGAGGGCTCGGCGGAGGAAGGGTACCGCATCCGGCTCGACGGGCCGATGTCGCTCTTCAAATCGTCGCAGCGTTACGGGCTGCAGATGGCGCTCTTTCTCCCGGCGGTGCTGCACTGCGATGAGTGGCGCGTCGAGGCCACCGTGCGGTGGGGGAAGAAGCGGCGCGAGCTGAGCTTCTCCCTCGGGCTCAAGGATGGCCTGAAGCCGCACACGATCTCCAGGGGACAGTGGCAGCCGGACGAGGTTGCGTGGTTGGTCACGCAGTTCGCGAAGGTCAAGTCCGACTGGACCCTGTCGGACGACACCGAGCTGATCGACCTCGGCCGGCAGGGCATCCTGATTCCGGACTACGTGTTCACGCACGAGCCCACGGGCAAGCGAGTGTACATGGAGATCCTCGGCTTCTGGCGTCGCGGCGCCGTCGAGTCGCGTCTGAAGATCCTGCGCGAGCAAGGACCGGAAAACCTGATCCTCGCGATCTCGAAGGAGCTCGCCGTCGACGACGACGACCTCGAGGACCTGCCCGGCGAGGTGTACGTCTTCCGCAGCGCGCCGGTCGCGAGAGAGGTGGCCAAGCTGCTGAAGGCGTGGGAGTAGCGGTGGGGGAGTCGCGTTCGGAGTCGGAGTCGGAGTCGGAGCCGGAGTCGGCGTCGGAGTCGGCGTCGGAGTCGGAGTCGGCGTCGGAGTC
>CAYMRB010000112.1:0-23372 GCA_964392615.1 uncultured Planctomycetia bacterium
GTCGGAGTCGGAATCGGAGTCGGAGTCGGAGTCGGAGTCGGAGTCGCGGTCGAAACCACCGCAGGTCCCCACCAGGCGAGTTCGGTTGCGCCGATCGATCGAGAGTCGTAGGTTGGCATCGACGGTACGCCCCGCGGGGTGGACCGTCCAGGCGCTACCGGAGGGAGCCGCCCATGCGATCCGACGACGTCGACGACATCACTCGCCTTCTGGTGTCCTACACGGACGGCGACCGCGACGCGATCGACGCACTCGTGCCCTGCGTGTACGAAAGACTGCGCGAGATCGCCCACCGGCACATGCGGCAGGAGCGTCCGGAGCACACGCTCGGCACGACGGCGCTGGTCCACGAGGCGTACCTCGGACTCGTCAAGCAGGACGAGGTCGATTGGCAGAACCGGCTGCACTTCTTCGCGATCGCGTCGCGCGTGATGCGCAACATCCTCGTCGACTACGCTCGCAAGCGCGGTGCGCAGAAACGCGGCGGCGATCGGCGTCGAACCTACCTGGACAACCGCGACATCGCGCGCGCGGATCGGGCCGACGAGCTCGTCGATCTCGACGCCGCGCTCGACGAGTTGGCCCGATTCGACGACCGACTCGCGCGCGTCGTCGAGTACCGCTTCTTCGGCGGCATGACGGCCGAGGAGACGGCCGAAGTCCTCGGCGTCTCCGCGATGACGGTGCAGCGAGACTGGCAGAAGGCGAAGCTCTGGCTCTACCGCCTGCTGAACGACGAGTCGTGACGCGAAGCTGCGCTACGTCCGCAGCAGACAGGTGACGCGATGCTCGATGACATGACCCCCGAACGCTGGAGCCGCATCGACGCCGTGCTCGATGCGGTGCTCGCAGCACCGACGTCGGCACGCTCCGACGTGTTGGACGAACTCTGCGGGGGCGACGCGGATCTGAAGCGGGACGTCGAGGCTTTGCTCGCGGACGAGGAGGCGGCCGACGGCGTCCTCCGCGCGCCCGCGGCCGATCTAATGGCATCGATCGCCCCCGGGCCGACGGGTGGGGAGGCCGCGGCGCAACCCGACGCCCACGCGGGGAAACGAGTCGGTGCCTATCGCCTCGATCGACCGATCGCTCGCGGCGGCATGGGCACGATCTATCTCGCGTCGCGCGACGACGATCAGTACCGCAAGCACGTGGCGGTCAAGCTCATCCGCCGCGGTCTCGATACCGAGGACGTGCTCGACCGATTCGTCGCCGAGCGTCAGATCCTTGCACGCCTCGAGCATCCCGGCATCGCGCGGCTCATCGACGGCGGCGTGACGGAGGACGGCGGGCCGTACTTCGTGATGGAGTACGTCGAGGGCGAGCCGATCGATAGCTATTGCGACCACGGCAAGCTTTCGGTTCGCGAGCGCCTGCGACTGCTCCTCGACGTGTGTGACGCGGTTCGCTACGCGCATCGCAACCTCGTCGTGCACCGCGACCTCAAGCCGTCGAACATCCTCGTCACCGGCGAGGGGACGGTGAAGCTGCTCGATTTCGGTATCGCCAAGGTCTTGCTCGAGGACGAGTCGCCGGATGCACAGGCGCTGACGCGGACGGGCGTGCGGGTGATGACTCCGAGATACGCGGCGCCGGAGCAGATCCGCGGCGCGCCCGTGACGACCGCGACGGACGTGTACGCGCTCGGCATCATCGCCTACGAACTGCTGACCGGCTGTCGGCCGTACAGGATTCCGTCGCGCGCGGTGGCGGAGATCGAGAAGGCCGTCCTCGACGCGCAGCCCGATCGGCCCAGCACGGCTGTCGCGCGCGCGGACGACGAAGGGACGTCCGCCGACGATTCGACGAGCGATGGCGCGCAGATCGCGACCGACCGCGCGACGAGCGCGTCGGGTCTGCGACGTACGCTGCGCGGCGATCTCGACAACATCGTGTTGCACGCGTTGAGCAAGGCCCCGGAGCGGCGCTACGTGTCCGCCGAGGCCTTCGCAGAGGACATCCAGCGGTACCTCGCGGGGCTGCCCGTCCGCGCGCGGCAGGACAGCGTGTGGTATCGCACGCGAAAGTTCGTGCGGCGCAATCGCCTCGCGGTGGCTGCGGCTCTGCTCGTTCTCCTGTCGCTGACGGGCGCGTGGATCGGCACGAGCTGGCAGGCGCAAATCGCGGAGTCGGAGCGCCGGCGGGCCGAGCAGGTCGCGGAGATCCTGCCGGAGCTCTTCTGGGAGCTCGAGCCCGGCAGGCTCGAGAACACGGCCGTCACGCCGGAGCAGATGCTGGACCGCGGCCTCGAGCGGATCGAGACGAGGCTCGTGGACCAGCCGGAAGTGCAGGCGCGCGTCTTGACCCTCGCGTGTGACGTGTATCTGCGGCTCGCACTCAACGAGAAGGGCGAGGCTGTCGCCCGACGCGCGGTGGAGCTGCGGCGGCAGCTGTACGGCAAGGAGCACGAGAAGACGGCCGCAAGTCTGGCGATGCTCGCGCAAGCGCTCGACAAGCAGGCCGAGTACGAGGAGTCCGAGGCGCTCCATCGCGAGGCGCTGGCGATTCGCCTGCGGCGACTCGGTAGCGGCCATGCGGACGTCGCGACGAGCCAGCACAACCTCGCGCTACTGCTCCAGACGATCGGTCGGTACGGCGAGGCGGAAACGCTCTACCGCCAAGCGCTTGCCACTCGCCAGCGGGAACTCGGGCCCGAGCACCGCGACTCGGGATTCACGCAGACGAACCTCGGCGTCGTCCTGTACTCGAAGGGAGCGTACGAAGAAGCGGCGCTGCATCTTCGAGAAACCCTCGAGCTACGACGACAGCACCTCGGCGAGCACCACGCGGACGTCGCTCACAGCCTCCACAATCTCGCCCACGTGCTGTTGAAGACCGGCGGCGACGACGCCGAGTCCGAGGCCGAGCAGATGTTCCGCGACACGATGGAGATTCACCGACGTGTCCACGGCGTCGACCACCCGTACCTCGCCTATCCGATGAGCAGCCTCGCGATGCTGCTCGTAGATCGAGGGCGCCTCGACGAGGCCGAGACGATGCTGGAGGAGGCCCTGGAGATCCGCCGTGCCGCGCTCGGCGACGCGCACCCGGACATCGCCGACAGCCTCTGCAAGATCGCCTGCGTGCTCGAGGCTCGCGGTGAGCACGGGGACGCCGAGTCGCGGTATCGCGAGGCGCTACAGATCGGCGAGAAACTGCTCGGCGAGGACAGCGCGGAGCTGACCGAGGCGCTACTGGGCGTCGGGCGCACGCTGCTGGAGCAAGGCGCCGCCGCGGAAGCCGAACCGTACGCGCGACGGGCGTGGAAGATCCGCCGCCAGGCCTTGCCCGCAGAGCACTGGCAGACGTCGGACGCGGCGAGCCTGCTCGGCGGCTGCTTGACAGCCCTCGACCGGCTCGACGAGGCGGAGGAGCTGCTATCGGGAGGCGTCGCCGTCCTCACGAGGAAGCGCGGCTCGGACGCGAAGGAGACGCGCACGGCCCGGGAACGCCTGACAGCGGTTCGCGCCGCGAGACGGGGCGACTCCGACTCCGACGCCGACGCCGCCCCCGACGCCGACACCCCCTCGCCGACCGACACGGACCCAGACACCCGCACGGTCACAGACCCACCCCCGCGCCGTCCGTTGGCGTCGCCGATTCCGAGGCCGAGTCCGAGTCCGAGTCCGACTCCGACTCCGACTCCGACACCGAGAAAACCGCATCGGCGGATGGGCGTCCACCGATGCGGTCGGAACAGGTGCGACTCACGAGCAGGGTGCGAACCCCGCGCACTCGAGCGCGTCGTCCGTGAGATCTTCTCCGCAGTCGTCCCCCGGATCATAGTGGGGCAAGCTCGGCGACGGGGCCGGTGGCTCGGCTCCTCCCGTGAAGAGCCAGCCGAGCACGAAGACCGCGTCGGAGAGGTCGATGATGCCGCTGTCGTTCGCGTCGGCGGCGTCGGCGCAGACCGGCTCTCGCCCGCCGAGGAACAGGTAATCGAGCAGCGACACCGCGTCGCTCAGATCGACGGCAGCGTCGGCATTGACGTCGCCGCGCACGAAGCCGCCTTCGATAACGGCGTCGTTCGCAGCGGTTGCCGTCGCGCGCCACGGAAACGCCTGGCCCGGCACGTCGACGAGCGCGTCGACGACGTCGGAGCCGCGCACCTCGAGCGTCGCATCCGCGCCGCTGGCGAGTCGTACCGACACCTCGAAGCGGCCGGTGCTCGGCCCGGTCTCCTCGAGCGCGATGTCGACGCCGCGCGCATCCGTCAAGCTGAGCAGACGCGCCCTGACGACGTCCCGCACGTCCGGGTCACGATCGAACGAGGCGTCGTCGAGCGTCAACGTCGCGTCGGCGTCGCCGTCGTACGACTCCCGATCCCACGTCAGCGGGACCGTTTCGAAGTCGCCGGCCGACAGCTCACCGAGCTGCGCGCCGATCTCGTCGACCGCCGCCACGAGCAAGGCCTCACCTCCACGCCGCGCGAGGAGGCGCACCGCCGCGACCGTGAACGGACCGTCGATGCCGTGGTTGCGAATCGACGCGCCGCGGAAGATCAACGTCAAGCAACGCGAGCCGGGCCCCGACTCCAGCGGCTCGCTGCGGACGCGAGCGACGGTCTCTTCCACGCCGTCGGCTGCAGGGCGCTGGGCGCGCAGCTCGGCTTCGAGCGCGAACTCACCGGCCTCGAGGACCTCGATGCCACAGACCTCGACGCGCAGTTCGTCGACGAGACCGTCGTCATCCGCATCCACCGTGCTCGCGTCGTACGTCGCTCCGTCAAGCCGCGCCGCCGGCGCGGTGCCCGCGACGTTGAGGCCGTCGGCGAGACCGTCCGAGGACAGATCGCCACCGTTCGTCCAATCGTTGCGCAAGAACGCGAGCTTCGCGCCGTCCGTCGACCCGGCCGCCACCAGCGACCAATCCGCGACGTCGTCCGCCGTCAGCTGGCGCGTCGTGAAGCGCGGCTCGTGGAGGCCCGCAACGCCGCCTTCGGCTCGCAGATCGTCGACATCGATCTCGACCTCGAACACGTCGCCGTCGTAGCCGTCGAAGCCGATGTACTCGAGGCGGACGATGGTGCCAGGCCCACCCTCTTCCCGCGCCGCCACGAGCTGCGGCGAGTGCACGAACTGCGCGCTCTCGGCCACCGTCACCGGCTCGCCCCACTCGCGGGCCGCGTTGTCCCAGAGGCGCACGACGATCGCTTCCTCGACCGCATCGCCGCCGGACTCCGGCGCGCGACGCGCATGCCACGCGGCGATCGCATCGCCGCCTGCGAGCGCGACGAGATCCGGCTGGTCCTCACCGATCGCATCGCGCCGCGGGGTCAGCCGCGACGGCGCGTCGAATTCCAGCGTCGCCGGATTCCACCACGCGACGACGATGTCGCTGTCGCGGACCGTCTCCGGACGTCCGTCGATATCCTGGGAGTAGAGAAGCAGCGCACGGCCGTCCGCCAGGAACTCCACCACCGGCTCGCGCACCGCGCACGCGCCGCTCGGGCACAGCGACTTGTCGAGCGCCACCGGAGCGCTCCACTCGAGCGAGCCGCCGGACTCGGCCCATCGCGACGTGCGCAGGATCCAGTCGGTGCGGCTCTCGACCTCCGGTTCGCCCTCGTCGCCGGGCAGAGCCGGTGTCGAGTCGGGATCGGTCAGCCAAACGCAGAGCGCTTCCGTGCGCTCGGGATGCACCGCGAGCGCCGCCATGCCGTCCGCCATGTCGTCGATCGCGATCGTCTCGGGCCGGGTCCACGCCGAGCCGTCGAAGTATGACCAGTCGATGTCCTGGCCGCGGAGGATGTCGGCAAGCGTCGCTCCCGGCGTCGTGGCGAGCGTCGGGTCGCTGCGGTTCGACGTCCAGACGACGAGCGCGGTTCCATCGCCGGCGGGGAAGAAACGCACGGCCGGGTCCATCTCCCAGTGCATCACGCTCGACGTGATGGCGACCGGCGGCGCGAAGCCGCTCCCGGTGTCGAGCTGCGCGACGAGCTCCGGGTTCACTCCCCCACCGGCCTCCACCGTATTCAGGGTCCGCACGAGCAGCGTGCCACCGGTGCCGGCGTCGATCGACATCGACGGGATGAACATCTCGCTCGGCGCGTCGAGTCCGGCCACCATGCCGGCAGCGCCGCCGCCGGTGCCGAATGTCCACGGGCCGAACTCGCCCTCGTAGAGCACGCCGGAAATCGTCCCCCAGAAGATCGAGCCGACGACCTCGTACGGGATCACGAACGAACCGGCGAGCTCTCCTTCGGTCCCCTGCCCGCGCGCCCACGTCAGCGTCACGTTGACGTCCGCGGTCGGGTGCGCGACGAACGCGAGCTTGGCGACGCCGAAGAAGATCGACGCGCTCAACGTCAGATCGACGGTCAACGTGACGCCGGGCGTGACCGCGAGCCGTTCGAGCTCGACCTCCTCGCTGAGCCAGGCCGTTCCGTTGACGTACACCTTGACGCTGCCGCCGAGGTCGACCGCGAGCGTGATCGGCACGCCGTAGACGAACACGGTCTTCGACGCGCCCTTCTCCGGCAGCTCGAAGGTGACCGACGCTCCGAGCGTGCCCTCACCACCGGTGAACCGGAGCCTCGAGTCGAAGTCGCCGCGCGCCGAGCCGTGCACCTCGAACTCGTGCCCGAAGATCTCCGTCGAGAACTCGCCGCCCGCCTCGAAGCTGGGGGCACCGCTGATGTGATAGGACGCGCCCGCGGTGAACGTGCCGCCGGCGTCGTTGCCCGTACCGCCGAGGAGTTCGATGGCCGACGGGATGTCATAGCCTTCCCAGTCGAACAGGCTCGCGGCCGGCAACGTCATTGCGAAGTCATACCGCTCCTGTGCCGCTTGCCAGGTCTTCGACAGGCCAGGGAGCGTGAACCAGCCGGGAATCGGGATCGCGTGGACATCGAGCGTCTCGGTCGCCACGACATCGGCGCCGATCTTCGCGTCAACGGTCATCGTCGTCGCGCCGCCACTCAGCGCACCCATGTCGAACGTCGCCCTCCATGTCGTCCCGCTGCCCGCACCGGCCCGCGTCTCGTCGCCGAGCTCGAACAGGACCTGCGTCGGCTCGCGGCCTTGGCCGAGCTCGACCTCGGCGGTGAACTCGTTCGACGCGTCGATGCCGGGGATGAACGTGCCGACGTCGCCGCCGTTCAGCCCGTCGTGCTCGGCCGTGAGCAGGATGCCGGTGACCCAGACGGTGAACTCGACGCTCCGGGGAGTCGTGCTGCCGATCATGATCGTCGCGCGGAGGCGATTCTCGCCGGGCTTCTGACCGGCGATGATCCGCACGCGAGAGAGGCCGTCGGCGCCGATCTCGGTGGCGGTGTCCTCGAGCACGAGGTCGCTCCCCGGAGTCAGAAGCGTCCACGTGACCTGGTTACAGGGCGCGAGGATGGCGCGCTCCGAAACGCGGACGACTAGCGGCTCGTCGAACGGCTCACTCTGCTGCGCTTCCTGGCGATCGCCGGAACCGGGGGCGGGCTTCTCGATGCGACCGCCGAAGATCTCGATGCTGCCGCCGTGCACTGGCGGTGGCGGCTCGACGACGATGGCGAGATCCCCGCTGCTGGCCCCGACGCCGAGGATGCCGGTGACGGTCGTCGTCACGGTCTCGCCGGGGCAAGCGCGGTCGTTCGTCTCGACCTCGACGATGAGGTCGTACTCGCTGCCCGGGGGAATCACGAGGTCGGGATCGAACACGAGGCTCTCTCCCGGCCCGACGTCTCCGGGCAGCGTGAGCGCATGCTTCAACACATCCGCGCCGTCGACTGCACCGTTGCGATTGCCATCAAGCCACAGCCGCGCGGCGATGGCGGAGATGCCGTGGCGGGCCGTGCCGCCGAGCCCGACCTCGAGCTCTCGAACATCGACGGCCTCCGACGACTCCTCGGGAACGAACACCGTGTAGTGACCGGCACTGGCGCGCGTCTCGAACGGCGTCCGCTCGAGCGACGGCGCCTCGGAACCGCGTCGCACACCGACCTTCGGCGGCGCGCCCTCCGAGCAGACGACGAGCCTCGGGCCGAGCTCGGCGTCGCCATCCTTCGAGTACCAGATGTGCTCGAGCGGGAAGACGAGAGAGTAGCGGATGCGGAAGGCGAACGCCTCGTACCCGCGTTCGACCGCCGCGCGGACCGGCAGGGTGACGTCGATCTCGTCGCGCCCCTCGCCGCTACCGAGCGTGGCGAACACGGAGAGCTGATTGAGGATGTCGGGCTGGTTCGCGAAGTCGACATCCCCCTCGTTCCAGGGGACATCCTCGAGCAGCTCGACGACGATCCGCTGCCCCTGGCCGCCGTCGAACATCCGCGTCAGGCTCAGGGTCGCCGACTCGACGCTGTCCGCCGATGCCGCGAGGGGACTCTCGCGCGGAAACCGGAGGAGGACGAACTGCACGAAGCCGGGGCCTCCGTTGAAGAGCATGAGCGCCTGGTCGTCGCCGAAGAGGCCGGCCTCGAACGACGCGACGCCCGCGTCGTCCGTCGGGGCAAGCGACACGGTATCGCAAGCGCGCACCGAACGGCTGAGGACACCGACGAGGAGAGCTGCTGCGAGGACGGAGGCGCGCGTGGCGCGAAGCCCCCACGCGTTGATGGCGGTGATTGAGGCGTTTCTGGGTTCCATCGGACGTCTCCTGCTTGCCCGACGTGGCGGTGGCTGGACGAGGCGGCTCCTGTGAAATGGACGTTTTCGCCCCGCCCGAGGGGTGGAGGAGCCTCGTCCCGGGTTCACCAGGGAATGCGGGAACGACGGGCCGCGACTCACACCGATTTCGCGGAATCTCTAAAGTCGTTGCGTGCAGGGGAGTTGTGCCGCAGAGTCAAGCCGATGATCGACTCTTGCCTCAACGCGAGCCGTCCGCCGATGCCCCCCGTTCTCGTGAAACTCGCCGGCTGCCTGTGTGGCTTCTGGCTCTTGCTTCTCTGCTCGGCGACGGCGCGGGCGGACGCTCCGCGCCCCAACGTGCTGTTCATCGCGATCGATGATCTGAACGATTGGATCGAGCCGCTGGGCGGGCATCCGCAAGCGAAGACTCCCCATCTCGCCGGTCTCGCAAGACAGTCGGTGTGCTTCACCAACGCCAGCTGCCCCAGCCCGGGCTGCAACCCTTCGCGCACGGCCGTCATGACCGGTTTGGCGCCCTACAGATCGGGCGTCTACTCCAACTACCAGGACTGGCGCGAGGTACTTCCCGAGCGCAAGACCATCGGCGCCTACTTCCGGCAGCACGGCTACTTCAGCGCCGGGGCGGGGAAGATCTTCCACTATCACATGGTCGATCCGGCTTGCTGGGAGGAGTACTGGCCTTCCCAGCGCAAAAACATGCCCGACGAGGTGATGCCGGACTTTCGCGAATCGCGCTTGTTCCAGCCGGGCGGCGAGATTCCCAAGACGATGAACATGCCGCCGTTTCATCACATGTACGGCATGTTCGACTGGTCCGCACTCGAGGTCGGCGACGAGGCGATGGGAGATTGCAGGAGCGTCGACTACGTGGTCAGGAAGCTCAACGAGCCGCGAGACAAGCCCTTCTTCCTGGCTTGCGGTATCTATCGGCCGCATCTGCCGTGGTACGTTCCGAAGCGGTACTTCGACCTGTTTCCTCTGGATGAGCTGCGACTACCCCGGCGGCTCGAGAACGACCTGGACGACGTCGGGCCGCGGGCGAGGGACATCGCCGGTCGGGGTGGCGGCTACCACGAGCACGTGATCGCGGCCGGTCAGTGGAAGCAAGCCGTGCAGGGATACCTGGCGTCGATCGCGTTCGCGGACGCCATGCTGGGACGGCTGCTCGACGGGCTGGAGAAGAGCGGGAAGCGCGACGACACGATCGTCGTTCTGTGGTCCGACCACGGCTGGCAACTGGGCGAGAAGAAGCACTGGCGGAAGTTCGCGCTGTGGGACAACGTCGTGCGGTCGGTGTTGATGATTCACGTGCCGAAGTCGAACCGCGCCCTTCCCGGCGGATCCGCCGACGGCAGGCCGTGCGACCGGCCCGTCTCGTTGCAGGATATTTATCCGACGCTGGTCGACCTGTGCGGTCTGCCGACCAACGATCGAATCGATGGCAACAGCCTCAAGCCGCTACTCCGTGATCCGTCGGCGCAGTGGGGCCATGTCGCGATCACGACGTATGACTTCGCCGAGTTCTCGATACGATCACAGCGCTACCGATATACGCGATACATCGACGGAAGCGAGGAGCTGTACGACCACCATCGCGATCCCGAGGAGTGGCACAACCTCGCCGCCGAGGCGAAGTTCGCCGAGATCAAGCGCCAGCACAGCGCCGCGATTCCCGAGTCGCCGGCGCCGCTGGTGAAGACATCGGAGAAGCTGAAGGCCCATCACATCCCGCCGTTCCGCTCCCGCGCCGAATACGAGGAGTGGTTGGAGCACGGCAAGGACAACCGGTATCTGCTGGACAAGTACTGGCGATAGGCAGCGGCGGCCTGCGACGGGGCCCGGGCCGGCTCCCAACTTGGCCTTGACACCGACGTGTAGCTCTGGATGATTGCGTGGCTCTGGGCCGATTGCTGTTACGAAGAAGGGACACGGCTGCGACTTAGTCACATGAGCTCACTCTCTGGCACCATAGAATCGTCCATCGCATCTCTGCCGGCACACATGCAGGAGTGGGTTCGCAAAGAAGCCGCCCTCTGCAAGCCCGATGCCGTCGAGGTCATCACCGGCAAGGCAGACCAGATCATCAAGCTCGAGAACGAGCTCGAGGCCTCCGGCGCCTACACGCGCCTGGATGAGGCTGTCTACGGCAAGCGAGCCTTCTACGCCCGGAGCGACAAGAACGACGTCGCCCGCGTCGAGGAGCGTACCGTCATCTGCACCGAGGATCCCGTCGAGGCGGGCCCGCTGAACTTCTGGGTGAATCCCGAGGAGATGCACGCCAGGCTCGACAAGCTCTTCGACGGGGTCATGACGGGGCGCACCATGTACGTGGTGCCGTTCGTCACGAACCCCGCCGACAGCCAGTTCGCCACTGCTGGAGTGCAGCTGACCGACAGCGCCAATGTCGTCTGCAACCTCTACCGGATGAGCAACCTCCACGACGGCTGGCGCGTCCTCGAGAAGCAGACTCGCTTCCCCCGCATCACCCACAGCTTCGGGACGCTCAGCAAGGAAGATCGGTGGATCACCCACTTCCCCGAGGAGCTCTATTGCCGCACCATCAACAGCGACTACGGCGGCAACGCGCTCGGCCCCAAGAAGATCTTCGGCCTGCGCCTCGTCGGCATTCAGGCGCTCGAAAACGCCGCGAAGAAATCCCAGCCCGATGAAGACGTCGGCATCGAGGTCGTCGAGCACATGGCCCTGTTCGGCATCGACTACGGCGACCGCCGCCTGCACTTCGGCGCCGCCTTCCCCAGCATGTGCGGGAAGACCAATATCGCCACCGGCGTCGCGGAAGGCCCCATGGCCGAGCACACGGTCTTCACGCTCGGCGACGACATCATCGGCGGCGCCACCAAGAAGGGCGACGGCCGGCTCTATGTGAACAACATCGAGGCGGGCATGTTCGGCGTCACCAAGGGCATGAGCGACTTCGCCAACAAGATGCTCATGGAAGCGCTGCGCACCCCCAAGCCCGAAGTCCAGGACTTCGAGGGCGGCCCCATCTTCACCAACCAGGTCCTCGTCGACAAGGGCGGCAGCAAGCACGTCTGGTGGAGCGACGACGGCGAGGATTTCCCGCAAGGTGACGGCATCACCACCTGGAACTGGCTCGGCGAGGAGATCGACGCCTCCGCGGAGGAGAAGGACCAGAAGAACGCCCGCGTCACGATGCCCATTCGCAACGTGCCGCACCTGGACTCGGACTACGGCAACAACGACGGCGTGCCGCTGGACGTGGCCCTCATCGGCGGCCGCTCGAGCAAGCTGCATCCGCTCATCAGCCGCGCCCGCACCTGGAACGAGGCCGTCTACCACGCTTTGTGCCAGTTCAGCGAGCCGACCGCTGCCGCAGTCGGCCAGAAGCCGCGCTACGACCCGATGGCGAACCGCCCCTTCATCGCCTTCAATATCAGTGACTACGCCCAGAAGTGGCTGGAACTGCCCAAGAAGACGCCGAAGCCTCCGGCGGTCTTCAGCGTCAACTGGTTCCGCCGCGATGACGACGGCAAGTTCATCTGGGACGGCTTCGCCGCGAACTACCGGGTCCTCGACGCCGCCGTCCGCCAGCTGGAGGGCACGGACACATGGGTGGAGACTCCCATCGGCCTGGTCCCCAAGCCCGAGCACATCGACATCACGGGCCTCAAGTACACCACGACGACCGAGCAGCTCGCCGAGATCCTCGTCCCCGACGGAGAGGCCCTCAAACGCGAGGTCGCCAATCGCGAAGGCTGGCTGAACGAGCTCGAGAACGGACTGGAGTCGGGCAGCGAGGGCCGCGGCGCCCCCAAGAAGCTCCCCCAGGCCATCTGGGACGAGCACGAGGCCTTCAAGAAGCGCGTCGACGAATTCTGCGCATAGACGCGCTGACGGCCTTGAGAAAGTGACGCCAAAGGCAGCCGCGTGGCATCTGGCCCCGCGGCTGCCTTTGACATCACGCCTCGGTCGATGGTAACGGCCGCGGACGATCGCGGCAGCTCCTCCGTCATACTCGTCGCCAGCACGGACAGGTGCACGGCGCCGTCGGGTCAGGTCGCCCGGCAGCGCGCGCAACTCACCTGCGTCGCTTGGCCGGCGGACGCTCGGGTGGAGCGGCGTTGTACTCGGCGACATCGACACGGCGGCCGTCCGCGTAGCCGTAGTTGCGGTTGCCCGGGCCGCCCCATGCGCGGCTGTCGGGCAGGGTGCTGTCCCAACGGTCGAACGCATTCTGCAGACGCTGCGCGCGTTCCGGATGCTTCGCGGCGAGGTCGCGGTGCTCGCCGGGGTCGTTCGCCAGATCGAATAGCTTGATGCTCATGTCGCCGCTGGTGTCGTTCCACGTGAGCTTCCAATCGCCGTCTCGAATCGCGTAGTCGTTGTCGCGTCGCCAATAGAGAACATCGTGCGGGCGTTGCTCTCCCCTGCCGCCGTTGAGAAAGGGCAACAGGTCGACGCCGTCGAACGGATGGCCCGCGGGCGGCCTGTCCACACCGGCGGCGGCCGCGATGGTCGGAGCGATGTCGAGCGCGCTGACCGGCAGGTCGTAGCGGCTGCCGGGCCGGATCTTGCCGGGCCAGCGGATCGCGAACGGAATCTTGATGCCGCCCTCGTAGGTGTCGCCCTTGAAACCGCGGTGCGGGCCCGGGTCGGACATGACTGTCTCGCCACGCTCGACGCGTGGGTCCTTGCGCTTCGGCACCAGTCCTTGACCGCGGGGGGAGCCATTGTCGGACAGGAAGATGACGATCGTGTTCTCCGCGCGGCCGGTCTTGTCGAGCGTGTCGAGGACGCGGCCGATGCCGTCGTCCATCGCGAGGATCATCGCGGCGAAGAAGCGTCGATCCTCGCCGCCTCCCAGGTGCTTGGTTCGTTCCAGGTATCTCGGCGGCACCTGCCACGGGTGGTGCACGGCGTTGTAGGCGAGATACAGAAAGAACGGCTTGTCCGACTGCTGCTCGAGAAAGGCGACGGCGCGATCGCTGAAGAGGTCGGTCAAGTAGATGCCCTCTCGTGCGGGCAGCATGCGGTTGTTGTGGAAGATGGGCCACTTGTCCTTGCGCTTCGGGAAGCGCGGGGCCCATTCGACGTAGCTGTGGGAGCCGTTGAGGAATCCCCAGAAGAGATCGAAGCCCCGGCGATGCGGCCGCTGCGGCTCTTCGACGCCCAGATGCCACTTCCCGATCATGGCGCTGCGATAGCCCTTGGGCCGTAGCATCTCGGCAAGCGTGGGCTGACTCGTCGGCAGCCCGGACCCGCGGAGACGTTCGGGCAGGTTGTCGGGGAAGCCGGTCGCGCTGGCGTTCTCTCCGGCGCCGAGGCGCTGTTGATAGACGCCGGTCATCAGGCCCGCTCGTGACGGTCCGCAGACCGAGGCGGAGACGTATCCCTGCGAGAAGTGCACGCCTTGCCGCGCGATCGAGTCGATGTTCGGCGTGACGACATCTTTGGAGCCGTGGTACCCCACGTCTCCCCAGCCCATGTCGTCAGCGAAAATGAGCACGACATTCGGGGCGGCGCTTCTCGACTTCGGGGCTGCGTCATATCGCAGCCCGACGGGCTTCTTCACCTCGGTCATCGCGCGTCGCAGCCGCTCGCGCGCCGCGGCCGCCTCGTCGTCGAGTGCATCGACCGGGAGCGGCCTCGTTTCGTCGAGATCCTTGCCGAGGTCGAAAAAGTCACCGTTGTCGTAGAGCTTCCAGCGCTTGTCCTGGATCGAGTCGCGAGCTCGATCCGCCTTGCGGCCGAACTCCCAATAGTGACAGAACACCCAGTCGCGTGCCGTGTCAGCCGACCTGCCCTTGAAGGCAGACACCAAGGAGCGGCCGTCCGTGTAATTCCCTGGCGGCGTCTCGGCGTCGGCCAGTTCGACGAAGGTCGGCATGAAATCGGTGAAGTCGACGAGCCCTTCGTTGCGATGGGCGATCCTCTCGTAGCTCGAGCGGTATCGGGGCCAATCGACGATCAGCGGGACATGTGTGCCGCGTTCGCTCATCAGGTCCTTGCCGCCGGGCACATCGCCGCGGCTCGTGCGCGTGATCGGCCCTTCGAACCCGGGCTTCGGCTTCAGCGGCCGGCCGGGCGGGAGCTCGTTCCGATGCCGCGCCCCGTGGATTCCGCGCACGACGGGAAGATCGGCCGGGGCGGGCTCGGTGACGCGCACCGGATACGTCGTTCCGTTGTCGCCCGTGAAGATCACGACCGTGTTGTCCCGAACCCCTTCTTCTTCCAGCGTCGCGAGAATCCGGCCGACGAGGTGGTCGGCGTACTCGACGTTGTCCTTGAAGTACTTGATTTCGCACACTCGGGCGCCGGATTTGTCGCCGTCCTTCGAGTGCGGCGAGGGACAGAACGGCGAGTGCGTCAGGAGCATCGGGTAGTAGAGGAAGAACGGTCCGTCTTTCTTTCGCCGGATGAAGTCGCGCGCGTACTCGTTGAGCATGTCGGGGCCGTATCGCTCCTTGCTCTCGTACAGCTCGCCGTCCGAGACGATGACCGGGTAGCCCCAGTAGCGCTCCCGTCCGCGCGTGTTGCGCTTGAAGGGCTTCGCCGTGGGAATCGCGTTGTGCAGGCAGTACTCGTCGAATCCGAGCTCGTGCGGTCGGCGATGGTCGCCGCCCAATTGCCATTTGCCGACCATGCAAGTCGCGTAGCCAGCGTCCCGCAGCAGGTTGCCGAACGTGAGCTCGGTGGCGGGGTACTTGCCGAACCCGATGTAGTTGCGGTGCGTGTAGCGGCCCGACATCAACTGGACCCGCGACGGCGTGCACAGCGGCGTCGAGTAGCAGCGGTCGAACTGGACGCCGGCTCGCGCCATCTTGTCGAGCACCGGCGTCTTGTAATCGAGCGCGCCGTAGGTTCCGAGGCACTCCACGCCGAGGTCGTCCGCCATGATGAGCACGATATTCGGTCGTTCAGCGGCGGCGACCGCGCTCGAGCAAAGCAGAAGGCAGACCCACGCCGAGGCGACGCCACACCGGACCTTCGAAAGAGGGAGAGAGAGGTGGTATTCCATGGAAGGGATCTTTCTGGAACGAAGGCGGAGGGCGTGTCCAATACGATGACTCGGCCCCGATCGCTCGAATGTACCCCGAAGGAGGACGGATGAGGCCATCGATACTCCTGGCTGCGTGGATCGTAGCCTGCATGCAGACGTCCGACGCGGCCGACTTGCCCCGCCTGCCCCAAGGGCTCGCTCCCTCGAAGCAGTCCTTTCAGGCGCAGAGGAAGCTGCCCGATCTGGACGAGGCCTATGTCAGCACCTCGCCGGAAGACTTGGGTGACGGGTTGCAGGTTGGAACGTTCGACCTGCCGGGCACGGAGGAAGCGGTCCGAGCGCTCGTAGCGGACGACCGGGCCGGAAAGTACCAGAACCTGGACAGCCTCCTGCTATGGAAGGACGGGAAGCTTGTCTTCGAGATGTACAGCCGTCGTGGACGAGTCGACGGGCCGCACTACACGATGTCCGTGACCAAGACTCTGACCTCGGTGACTCTCGCTCGGGCCATCCAGCTGGGGCTGCTCGGCATGGACGACCTCGACAAGCCGGTCATCGGCTTCATGCCCGAGATCGACCGGGCGAAGATCCAGCCCGGCGTCGACACCATCACCCTGCGGGACGCGCTGTTCATGAAGTCGGGCCTCCGCTTCGAGGACGACAAGTTCGTGTGGAAGCTCGGCGACAGATACCCGCGCCAGCAGTTCTTCCAGCAGCTCTTCGAGAACACGGCGCCCGTCACCGCGCAGAGCAAGCGATACAGATACACCGGCATCGATCCCTCGATGATCATGATGATCGTCGACATCAAGACAGGCGGCGAGGTGCAGGCGTTCATCGCGAAGGAGGTCGCGGGCAAGGTCGGTGCCGTCTACACCTGGGCCGACCAGGGCTGCGGCATCCCGAAGTGCGGCGCGGGCAGCAATTTCACGTCTCGCTCCTTGCTGAAGATCGGCAGCGCGATCATCCAGGGCGGCAAGTACCAGGGCGAGCAGTGGCTCTCACCGGACTACGTGAAGCTGATCATGGACCCTCGCAAGGGCGACGGCTATTTCTACTACTTCCACAATCGCCGCAAGCTGAACCGGGAAGGCCGGATCGACTTCATATCCGGGATCGGCGCGGGCGGCCAGTACATGGCGGCCTTTCCCGACCAGAACGCCGTCCTGGTCGCGACCGCGCACAACCGAAAGGGCATCGGCTTGCCCCTGCAAGCGGCGATCGATCACCTGATGCCGCTGTTCACGAAGTAGGCTTCGCGGCATCGCGACGACGGTCGACAAGCTCGAGCCATCGGCGCGCATCGCGGTCGATCGCGTCCGGCCGGCAGCGCCAAGGAGGTCGTTTCCTTGGGGAGTCGCGGCTTCGTGAATCCGATGTGAACACGAAGAACCGTGTCACACTCTGTCCCGCCGCGACAAGGCAATGCGAAGACGAGCATGGGGTATGCCGAGATCCGCTCACGCGTTGACAGTCCCTTGAAAGGGGACTCCCAGCGCGAGGGGGAAGCCTCCCGTGGCCGAACGACACGGGCTGGATCCGCGACCGAGCGACGGCGTTGCTGCCGCTGAGCCCCATCGAACTCGACGGCGTCTGGGGCGCCCTCGCTCGCTTGACTCGAGACGCCCCTCTCGCCAATCGCGGCCGCCTCTCGAGGACCACGGTCCGCCCCTCATCGGAGCTATCACGAGAACGCGACGACCATGACCCTTCAAAGTACGATCCGACTGACACGATCTCTGGTGCATTGTCGAGCTCTGGCAACGAAGAGCCTGGGCGGAATGCCGGCCATCGCGCCGGGTGGCCTCTTTCAACGGGCTGTCAGCTCGGGTTTCGCCATCTTCGTGCCGCTATTCACCGCACTGGCACTCTCGACACACTCGTCCGCCGCAACCAGGCGCAACGAGGGCCCCGCCAGCCGGGTCAGCGACCTCGTCATCACGGAACTCATGTATAGCCCGATCCGTCCCGACGGGGAGTTCATCGAGATCTACAATACCGCTTTCTTCAAACAGGACCTGAGCGGCTTCACACTCTCTGGCGACATCGATTACACGTTTGCGGACGGAGCGTCCATCCCGGCCCGCAGCTATCTGGTGGTGGCGAAGAACCCGCCCGCCCTCGACATCTCGGACGCCAAGGGGCCATACAGCGGGAACCTCGGCGATGACGGCGGCTCGGTAGAACTGCGCAGCCCACATAATGTCCGACACTGCCGTGTGAAGTACGGCGACAGCGCGCCCTGGCCCGAATCGGCCGACGGTATGGGGCACTCCTTGGTCATCGCGCGCCCCGACTACGGACAAGCCAACTACATGTCCTGGGAGGCCAGCACACGAATCGGCGGATCGCCGGGAGCCCGAGACGTTCCGCCGACCGATGCGCTCTCCTACGTCCGCATAAACGAGCTCGTCATCCACCCGACTCGCAATCAGGCCACGGTCGAGCTCTTCAACACCGGGACTGCAGATGCCGGCATCAGCGGCTGCGAGCTCCTCAGCAACGCTGGCGACGCCTTCATGAACCAGCGCCACACTCTTGGCGACCTTGCCGTCCCCACCGGCGGACACCGAACTGTTGTAGTCTCACTTTCGACCACCTTCGACATACCACGGGAAGGCGGCATCCTCGCCCTGCGAAATCCTGCAGCAACACGCATCCTCGACGTACTCCGATACAGAGCCCTCCCCGACGGTGCTCCCTTCGGCCGCTACCCCGATGGTGCGAAGCTGGCCAGCCAACTGAAGAGGGCCTCACTCGGATCCAGCAACCTCGACAGCGGACTCGAGACCGAAGACATCGTCATCAACGAGATCATGTTCAACCCGGTGTCTGGCGACGCGGCCGACGAGTACATCGAACTGTACAACAACAGCTCCTCGTCCGTGCAGGTCGGCGGCTGGCGCATCACCGGTGGCGTGGCGCTGGAGATTCCGGCCGGCATCGAAATTCCCGCTCACGGGTACCTGGTCCTGGCGAAGGATGTCGACCACTTGACGAGCATCCACGAACCACTCTTGACCACGGCCAACACCGTCGGCGATTACCGCGGGACTTTGAGCAACCGCGAGGAGGGACTGACCCTCGAGAGACCGCTCTATGAAGACGTAGCCACCGGGAACCGCTCCTATCAGATCATCGACCACGTCTACTACAAGGACCTCTGGGGCCAGTGGAGTGACGCGGGAGGCAGCAGCCTCGAGCTGAAGGACCCGAACAGCGACAATGCCGAGGGCTGCAACTGGACCGACAGCGACGAAACCGGGAACACCCGCGACACCTGGACCACCGTCAGGCTGTCGCAGACCCTGTCCGATGGACATCCGCACTTGGATCTCAAGTCCTTCACGGACACCGACTACGAGTTCCAGTTGTTCCTTCAAGGAGAGGGCGAGTGCCTCGTCGACAACCTGTCATTACGGATCGACAACGAACAGAAACTGAAGAGTGACGATCGGACCTTCGAGAACGGCGTCAGCGCGAATTGGGTCATCCGCAAGTCCAACCACTACAAGTCCGGACACTACGCGTTGGCAGGCGCGACTTCGACAGGCACTCATAGCGCCTCCGGCAAGTCGCTGCGCATCGTTGCCGAAGGGGGCGGCGGCGACACCTACAATGACGTCGAATACGACATCACGCCTGCCTACCGAGAAGGACAACACGGCGAACTGAACGCCCACGTTCGCTGGCTCAAGGGCTCCCGTTACTTCATCCTCCGGCTTCGCGGCGGCCTGCTGGAAGCCAACGTCGAATTGGACATCTCCGACAGGCTCGGCAGCCCGGGAAGAAGGAACTCGCACACGCCCGCGAACGTCGGCCCGTCCTTTGGCGCGATCGCGCACAGCCCCGTCATTCCTAGAGCAGATCAAGACGTCACGATCACCATTCCCGTTGCCGACAACGATGGCGTCAAGTCGGTGCAGATCAAGGCCCGACTCGATGGCCGCAGCGACCTCTCCGACATCGCCATGATCGATGACGGAACTGGCAACGATGCGGTCGCCAAAGACGGCATCTACACCGGCACGATCCCCGGTCGTCCCTCGGGCCAGCTCGTGGCCTTTCGCGTCGAAGCCATGGACCGCGACGACAAGATCAGCCACTATCCGCCCCTCCCGAAGGAGGCCCTCGTAGCCTGGGGAAATTCGGCATCGTTGAACAACGCGTCGAAGAGCGACCTGAACTCGCTCCAGCTCTGGATGACCCGCCTGGACATTCGACGCCTTGACGGTTATCGCACAGCCGACTATTTCACCCGCTGGAGCGACCACTTCATCAGCGCGACCCTCATCTACAACGGAGAGCGCATCATTCATAATGCCGGCGTTCGATTCCGCGGCAGCGCGTTCCTGAGGGCTGGCAGCACACGCAGCTACAAGATGAGCACTCCTCGCGGACAGCGCCTCCTCGGAGGCCACACTCTATCGTTGGATGGCAGCGATCGGGACCCGTACCAGGGCGAGTGGACAGCCTTCTGGCTGGCCGAACAACTCGGGCTCGCTGTCCCGCACAAACGCTACCAGCACGCCTTTCTCAATGGTGACAATCTCCACAAGGACCGTCGGATCTTCGCCGATGTGTCACGTCCCAATCGGACCTTCTTGAGATCGCGATATCCCGACGATGACGGTGGAGAGCTCTTTCAGCTCGACCGCCAGATCGAGCTGCCTGATGAGCCCACTCAGGCGTTCACACACGACCCGTACGACGTCACGGCTCGCCTCCTCGAAAACCCCTCCGGCGACAAGCATGCTCCGGCCTACAGAGCGGGGTGGGCCAAGAAGACCGGCGACTTGACCGACTTCGACAGCGTCTATGAGCTGGTCGACAGCATCCATCAGACCGACGTCGATCTCGAAGATGTCGTCGATGGAGAACAGGTGATGCGGGCTATCGCGGTCCGCTACATGTCTGGCGACAAGGATGGCTACGGCTGGAACTACACCAAGAACGCGTTCTACTACAAGCCGCCGAACGGAAAACTCCAACACCTGCTGTGGGACGTGGACATCTCGCCTTTCTCGGGAGGACCGACCAGTCACATTACGCCCTGGTTCTCCAATCCCGACAAGTACGAGTTCTATGAACCCTATGGCAATGCCCACGCCGCTTTCGCCCCGGAGCTGCCGGCGATGTTCCACGTCCCCGCCTTCAACCGCAGCTACTGGCGCACGATGCAGGAATCGATCCCGCTGTTGATGGACTTCAAGAACAACCACCTGAACGAGCGCAACAAGACCTTCACCAACAACGGAATACCGGTCAGTCGACTGCACACGATAAGCGACTCGATCGAGCTGAGACCCGAACAAGTAGCCAAGTCCAGCCCCGTATTCCCAGCGACCTTCGCGATCACCAAGAAATCCATCCAGCCCTGCGGATCGGAGACGGTTGTGCGGCTGACGGGAACGGGACCTCTCGCGGTTCACTCTATCCGCGTCAATGACCGCGAGGTTCCGATCTGCTGGAACTCACCCTGGCAATGGCAGCTTGACCTCCCGCTGAAGCACTGGAGCACGAATTTCGAGCTGACGACATTTGATCGTTTCGGGGCGAAGATTCCCTCGATGACAGCAACGCTGAGCGGGGTGTCCCCCACCTCTGACTTCCACGTGGGCGGATGCGAGGAACTGGCTCACTTCCCGCTGGACGAAGGATCGGGCTCGACGGTAAACAACCACGCGATAGCCGCCCATGAGGGAACCACACAGGGCCGTGGCGTGAGCTGGGATTCCGCCAGTTCGGCCCCTGGAACGGCCGACGGAACGTCGCTGTATTTTGATGGAACCCGAGGAAGCGTCAGACTTGGCACGCACCCAGAATACGAATTCTCGAGCTCCAATCCGCAGAAGAACAACGTCTATTCGGTAGCTCTTTGGGTCCGAATAGAAGACTTCGTCGATGGGAGCATCATCAGCAGAGGCAGTAGATCCTGGCGTCTGGTACTAGAGGGCAAACGGATGGTCTTCTATGATGGACGCACCCGCTTTCGACTCCGATGGGGCCATACGAGGTGCAACCGGTGGACCCATCTGGCCGTCGTTTCTGACGGTGAACGCGTCACCTGTTATCAGGACGGAAACCCCATGATCTCTGCGCTCAGCAGTGGCAGAGCCCCGTATGACTCAGGCGAGTTGTCGCTGGGCAGCGCGCCCGGATTCAGCTCTCACATAAAGGGCTGGATCGACGATGTTCATATCTACAACTATCCCCTCTCATACGATGAGATCAAGCGCATCAAAGTAGGAGGCAATCCCCCGCGCCATCGAACGGGAACCTGATCCGATTGGGTGCAGAGCGTTCTCTACCGGCGACTCTCGGACGGCGGCGAGTCTCACTTGCCAATGTAGAAACCGTCCGGGTCCGCCGACTTCAGGTTCGCTTCCCTCGTCTCAGCGGCGGGCGGGACGCACTCGAGTGGAACGCTGCAAACGTACGAGGGTGACCGCTGGCGCATCGCCTGGATCCGGAGAGAGACTCTGAGGCAGCCGCAGACCGCAGGACTCGAAGCTACGGCATGCACACGCTTGCGCAGTCCGACACCTGCAGGCACTCGATTCCCAGCGTCTCGCTGACCCAGTGGGCTCGGCCGCCGTTGAACGCCCATTGCAGGAGGCCGATGCCGTCGGATATGTCCGTCTGCTCGTCGGAGTTCCAGTCGAGCAACTGCACGTAGCCGCCGGTATCGGTAGACTCGCCCTCCAGGCACATGTCGTCGCTGCCGCCACCGAGGAACAAGAAACCGAACAGGCAAACCGCGTCGGAGAGATCGAGAGTCGCGTCTTGGTTGCAGTCACCAGGGACCTGGAAGATGGCGGGCGGCAGGTAGCAGGCGTCACCGTCGCCGTCGCCGTCCGAGTCGACCTGAAGGGGATTCGACACGTCCGGACAATTGTCGCACGCGTCGCCGACAAGGTCGTCGTCCGAGTCGGCTTGCGGGAAGTTCGCGACGGACGGACAATTGTCGCACGCGTCGCCGACACCGTCCGCGTCGTCGTCTGCCTGGTCTGGGTTCGCCAGCTCCCTGCAGTTGTCGGTCGCATCCGCGACGCCATCGCCGTCGGTGTCGGGAGGGAGAACACAGACGTCGTCGTAGCCGACGCAATCGAGGTCGTCCGGAGTCGGGTCGGGCCCGCAGTCCAGCGGACCGGGAAGGGCCGGCGGCGGTCCCCCGGTCTGCAGGAAACCGGCGAGATACACCGCATCGGCGACCTGCCCCACGACTGCCCCGTCGTCCGTGGCGTCGGCGGCGTCCATGCAGCATGGCAGGGGAGCGGTACCGGGATTCCTGATGAAGTCCAAGAGGAACTCCACGTCGGCCAGGTCGACGACCCCATCGCAGTTGGCATCGCCGCGGCGGAAGACATCGTTGTCGCCGGCGGTGGCGAGCGGCGCCAGCGTGGCGACGCAGAGTGTGGCCGCGCTGCAAAGGCCGACTCGAGTCGGGTGTACGAACATCATGATCTTGCGGGTCCTTCGTGCGTGTCAGGAGCGTCTCGAGTCCCGGCTGGAACCGGCTCGATCAGATCAGATCAGGGCGTGCAGGGCGCGTACTCGATGCAGGACAGGGTGTCGTCCGTCGCGTCCGTTCCGCACTCGCCGAAGGGCGGTGGAGGGGCCGCGGCTCCCTGGAACAGGAAGTTGAACGTCGCCAACGGGTCCGAGAGATCGAACTCGCCGTCGTCGTTGAAGTCGGCCGACTTCTCGCACGCCGGTGCGTCGCCGCCCGAGAACAGGTAGAGCAGCTCGTAGATGCTGTTACCGAGCGCGCTATCCCAGGTCGACGCAGCCACACTGAACCAGGGAAAACG
>CAYMRB010000113.1:0-23225 GCA_964392615.1 uncultured Planctomycetia bacterium
TAACGCACTGCGCTCAGGGGGGCTGGCCTTCTCATCCCATTCTCTGTGGTGAATCCTCTTCTCTTGGCTCGGGCCCACTCGCATGTTGACTTCCCGCTCGCCCCCGGGGATTCTGGGCGCGCCATGGCTCAGATCACCCTTCGAGAGATACGTCATCTGATCACGTCGGCCGAGGGCGGCAGCGCGTACCTCTCCTGTCTCGACCTGTCGGGGCTCGACCTCCGCAAGCTCGACCTCCGCGGCGCGAACTTCACCGGGAGCGATCTCAGTGGCTGTCGCCTCGCGGGCATGAACCTGTCGTTCAATCGCCAGACGGAGACGGCAGCGATCTTCATCCGCACGCGGCTCGTCGATGCGGATCTCGAAGGCGCCGACCTGACGGCAGCGAACCTCGCCGGAGCGCATCTCGAGAACGCCAATCTGCGCGAGGCGCGCTTGGTCGACGCGCAGTTCCAGCAGGAAGGGAAGGATCCCACGAACCTGCGGGGCGCCGACCTGCGCGACGCCGATCTCACCGGGGCGAACCTCACCGGGGCGATTCTGGCGAGTGCCGACCTGACCGACGCGGTACTCGAGGACGCCGTGCTCTATCGCGCGGACCTGACCGGCGTCATCGGCTACGATCAGGACTGACATCGGCACCGGGGGGCGGGAAAACCGTGAGATCGGTCACGCTCGTCGCCGTGCCGGCGCCGTATCCTGTGGTGTCCGCAACTCGCCGCGCGATGCGGGGTTCCAGGAGAAGTTGGCGTCCGCTGTTTGACTCCCTCCGATCCGGCTGCCCCACACGCGAACCGCGTAGCCCAATAGCCCTATGAAGACCACCCTCCCGCTTCTCCTGGTCGTCGCGGCCGTCGTCTCGCCGTCTGCCGTCGCCGCCGCAGATCCTGTTGTTCTCTCGCCCTGGGAGAGCGCCGCGGGGTTCGAACCGCAGAACGCCATCGATACCTGCGTCCTGAAGAAGCTCGAGAAACGCGGCATCCGGCCCGCGAACCTGTGCTCCGACGCGGTGTTCCTGCGCCGCGTGTTCGTCGACGTGACCGGCACGCTGCCCGACCCGCAGCTCGTGCGGCGATTTCTGAACGACGAGCGCCCCGACAAGCGCGCCGCGCTGGTCGACGCCGTGCTCGAGAGCGACGCGTACGTCGACTACTGGACGCTCAAGTGGGGCGACCTGCTGCGCGTCAAGGCCGAGTTCCCGATCAACCTGTGGCCCAACGGCGTGCAGGCGTACCACCGCTGGATCCGCGACGCGGTGCGGGAGAACCGCCCATACGACGAGTTCGCCCGCGCGTTGCTGACGTCGAGCGGCAGCAACTTCCGCGTGCCGCCGGTCAACTTCTACCGCGCCGTGCAGAACCGCGCGCCCGAGACGCTGGCGGCGGCGGCGGCGCTCACGTTCATGGGCGCGCGCTTCGAGAGGTGGCCCGAGGACCGCCGCGCCGGGATGGCCGCGTTCTTCTCGCGCATCGCGTTCAAGCAGACGGCCGAGTGGAAAGAGGAGGTCGTGATCCTCGACCCGGCGCCGACCGAGCCACTGGACGCCGTGTTCCCCGACGGCGTTGCCGTACGCATCCCGGCGATGTCCCACGATCCCGCCCGGGGCGCCGATCCGCGCGGTGTATTCGCAGATTGGCTGCTCGCCCCGGACAACCCGTGGTTCGCCCGGTGCATCGCGAACCGGGTCTGGTCGTGGCTCCTCGGCCGCGGCGTCATCCACGAACCCGACGACATCGGGCCGGACAATCCGCCGTCCAATCCCGAGCTCCTCGCGTGCCTCGAGCGCGAGCTCGTCGCGGCCGAGTACGACCTCAAGAGCCTCTTCCGCCTGATCCTCAACTCGCGCACGTACCAAGCGTCGCCTGTCCCGCAGAGCGATCACCCGGAAGCCGAGGCCCTGTTCTCGCACTACATCGTTCGACGACTGGACGCCGAGGTGCTGATCGACGCGCTGTGCCGCCTCAACGGGCGCGGCCAGGACTACGTCAGCACCGTGCCGGAACCGTTCACGTACCTTCCGAACATGGTGCGGACCGTCAAGCTGTCCGACGGCACGATCACCAGCTCGTTCCTCGAGACGTTCGGACGCCCGGCGCGCGATACGGGGTTGGAGTCCGAGCGCGACAACGACCCGACGGGTGCACAGCGACTGTTCCTGCTCAACTCGAGCGAGATCCAGCAGCGCATCGAGAAGAGCGCATGGCTGCGCCAGATCACCTCCAGCGCCAGCGCGAACTTCAAGGCGAGGGGCAAGGGCAGAGCGAAAAACAAGGCCGAACGCAAACGCCAATGGGCGACCCAACGCGCCCCGGTCCGCGCGATCTACGCGGCAATCCTGTCGCGCGATCCGACGCCGGCCGAGGTCACGGCCGCCGTGGCGTATTTTCGACGCGAGAGCGGGAAGAAGCCCAGAGACGCTGCCGTCGACCTGATCTGGGCGTTGGTCAATACCAAGGAATTCCTGTACCGGCACTGACAGCGCGAGGCGCCGGGCAGCACTAGGCAAGAGAGACGAGGGCCACATGAACGCGAGCGACAGCGGCGGGAACGCCGGAGCCACGATCAGCCGACGCACGGCGCTCGGACGGTCTCTGCTCGGAGCGGCCGGCCTGATGGCCTGCGGCCGCGGCGACGTTTGGGCGGGCTACCTTCCGACACCGACGGCGACGCCCGACGGAAGAAGCGGGCCGCGCGCCAAGGCGGTCATCGAGCTGTGGATGGCCGGAGGCCCGACGCACCTCGATACGTTCGATCCGAAGCCCGAGGCGGGCTACGAATACTGCGGGCGTCTCGCCAAGCCGATCGAGACGAACGTCAGCGGCATCCGCATCGGCCAGCTATTGCCTCTCCTGGCGAAACAGGCTGACAAGTACTCGATCATCCGCAGCATGACGCACGGCGTGAACGCCCACGAGACCGCGGCGTACATCGTGCAGACGGGCCGCACGCCCGGCGTCGGCGAGAACGGCCGTGTGTTCCCTTCTCTCGGCGCCATCGTCTCGTCGTTCAAGGGATACGATCGCGGCTACGAGGGCATGATTCCGCCCTACGTGGTCTTGACGCGGCCGCAGGGACGGTTCGCGGCCGAGGGCTTCCTCGGTCTCGCGCACAAGCCGTTCGCCACGGGCGGCGATCCGCGGCAGAAGCGCTTCGCGGTCGAGGGCATCGTGCTGCAGGGGGTCACCGATGAGCGGCAGCGCACACGCCGCGACCTGCTGCACTCGCTCGACACGCTCGGCAAGGCGATCCCCGGCAACGAGTCGTTCAAGAAGCTCGATCGGGCCGAGGAGAAGGCCTACGACCTCATCCTCGGCGACGCCGGCAAGGCGTTCGATCCGTCGCAGGAGACCGAGGCCGTGCGCGAGCGCTACGGAGTCACGACGTTCGGGCAGTCGTGTCTCGTCGCACGTCGCCTCGTCGAGAGAGGCGTTCCGTACGTCACAGTGAACAGCGGCGGCTGGGATACGCACAAGCGGCACTTCGAGTCGATGAACCGCAAGCTGCCGGAGCTCGACCGCGGCATGTCGGCGCTTCTCGAAGACCTCGCGCAACGCGGGCTGCTCGACTCGACGATCGTCACGTGGCGCGGCGAGTTCGGCCGCACTCCCAGGATCCAATGGAAGGAACCGTGGAACGGCGGGCGCGGGCACCACGGCCACTGCTTCTCCGCGGTCGTCGCCGGCGGCGGCTTCCAGGGCGGACAGATCCTCGGTGCGTCCGACGCCAAGGGCGAGTACGTCAAGGATCGTCCCGTCTACCCGCACGACCTGCTCGGCACCATGTGCGATCTGCTCGGCATCGACCCCGACGGCGGCCTGCCGAACCCGCGCGGGATCGAGGTGCGCGTGATGCCCGAATCGGAGAAGAGCGCCGACAAGGGGCGCCTGGAGGAGATCACGTGAGACGCGCGACGTTCCGCATGCGACACGTCTTGGTACTGGCGCTGGCGCTGACGGCGTGGACGAGCCGCGCCGACGGCCAGCCGACACGGCGCAGCACGCCGCACGCGGGATACGTGTACCCGGCGGGCGGGCAGGTCGGGACGAAGTTCACCGTCACCGTCGGCGGACAGTTCCTGCGCAACCCGAAGGAGATTCGCGTCACGGGCGGCGGCGTCCGCGCGTCGATCGGCCTGTACCTGGCGCCCGCGCGCCCGCTCGATCGACCGGTAGCTCAGCTGCTGCGACGACGCCTCGCCGAGCTGCGAGCGAAGAAGCTCGGCACGCCGCAGGCAGCGCGCGACGCCGCCCGTGCGAAGCGGAATGTCCCCAGACCGAAGCGGGACAGTGACAAGCCGGCCGAGGCGGCGAAGCTGCCCGACCATCCCCTTCTGAAGGACCTCGGCTCGAAGACGGTCGAGGAGCTCGGAGAGGTCGCACGCTACTTCTTCGGGCGCAGGAATCCGCTGCAGCGCAAGCGGGCGATCGAGGAGCTGGTCAAGGTCGAGGTGACGATCGGAGCCGACGCTGAACCCGGCATGCGCGAGCTGCGGATCCGGAGTCAGGCCGGCTGGACGAATCCGCTGCGGTTCCGCGTCGGACTGCTGCCCGAGGTGCGCGAGAGCGGACTCGACGATCTGATCGCGTGGGTGCCGCAGCCGCGACTGATCGCGCAGCGTCGCGAGTCGGCGATCGAGCTGCCGGCGGTCCTCAACGGTCAGATCCTGCCGCGCGACGCCGACCGCTTTCGATTGCGGGCAAAGAAGGGGCAGCGCCTCGTCGCGCGGGCCGAGGCGAGGACGCTGATCCCGTACCAGGCCGACTCCGTGCCGGGCTGGATGCAAACGACGCTCGCGCTGTTCGACGCGACGGGCAAGGAGGTCGCGTTCGCCGACGAGTATCGCTTCGACCCCGATCCGGTGCTGTTCTACGAGGTGCCGGAGGACGGCGAGTACGTGCTCGAGGTCCGCGACGCGATCGCGCGCGGACGCGAGGACTTCGTGTACCGGGTGGAGGTCGGAGCGCTGCCGTTCGTCACGAGCGTGTTCCCGCTCGGCGGACGCTCGGGCAAGACGGTGAACGCGAAGGTCGAAGGCTGGAACCTGCCTCGTCGCAGCGTCAAGCTCGACGCGAGTCCGAACGGTCGCGATATCCGCGAGACCGCGTGGCGCATCAAGGGTGCGATGACCAACACGGTGCGCTACGCGATCGACTCGCTGCCGGAGGCGCGCGAACGCGAGCCGAACGACGGCGCGAGCGACGCCGGAAAGCTCGACATGCCGCGCATCGTCAACGGCCGCATCGCGCGACCCGGCGACCGCGACGTGTTCCGGGTCGAGGGGTGCGCCGGCGACGAGATCGTTGCCGAGGTCGTCGCCCGAGCGCTCGGCTCGCCGCTCGATTCGCTGGTACGGCTCCTGGACAAGTCCGGACGCGTCATCGCATGGAACGACGACGGCGTGCCGGAGGACGCGGCGGGCAAGGGTGTCGGCATGCGCGGCTTGGGGCTGTCGACCCATGACGCCGACTCGCACCTGCGCGCTCGCCTGCCGAAGGATGGCGTGTACTTCGTGCAGGTGACGGACGCGCGGGGTCACGGTGGCGACGACCACGCCTACCGGCTGCGCGTCGGTCCGCCTCGGCCGAGCGTCGATCTGTTCGTGACGCCTTCGAGCCTCAGCGTGGCGCCCGGGCGCGCCGGGATCGTCACGGTATTCGCGGTCCGCAAGGACGGGTTCGACGGGGACATCAAGGTCGAGCTGGACGGCGCGGAAGGCTTCGCGCTGGGCGGCGCGCGCATCCCGCGCGGCCGAGACCGCATGCGCATGACATTGACCACGCCGCGCCAAGCGCCGCAAGGGCCAATCGACTTGAAGCTGCGCGGGCGACTCCTCGCCGATGGCGCCGAGATCGTGCGTCCCGTCGTCCCCGCTGACGACGTGATGCAGGCGTTCCTGTGGCGGCATCTCGTGCCGGCGAAAGAGCTCGCCGTCACGCTCGTAGGCGCCGGAGGCCGCTGGGTGCCGATCGTCAAGCTGGCGGAGAAAGGCCGCGTCCGCCTCGCTGCGGGCAGCAAGGCCAGAGCGCGCTTCACGGTCAACGGGCGCTTCCAGCCCGGCGGATTCCAGTTCGCGCTGGTCGATCCGCCGGCCGGTGTGACGCTCGGCCCGGCGAAAGCGACGGACCGCGGCTTCGCGCTGACGCTGCAGGTCGCTGCCGACGCGAAGCCCGGCTCCGCGCCGAGCGGCATTCGGGCGGGCGTCGCCGACAACCTGATCGTCGAGGTCTTCACGAAGCCGAACGCCGGGAAGAACGCCAAGAAGGGCCCGCAGGGCAAGGCCGCGAGGAAGAAGCGGCCGTTCTCGCTCGGGTACCTGCCGGCGATCCCGATCGCGATCGAGGCACGCGTCGCCGGTTCAGCGCGCGTGTCCGGGCTGGCCGTCGGTTCGAAATGACACGGCTGGCAGCCCGGCGCTGTTGATCAGGTTCGCGTAGACCAGCGGATGCCAGCCGAAGCGAACGAACTTCGGCTCGGCGACGCCGTCGGCTGACACGGCGACGGCGTCCTTGCCGACGATCTTCGCGTTCGCCTTGACGTACTTCAGGCGGCGTCCTTCCCGCGTGCCGTCGGAGACCTCGAACCAATTCGGCGCGCTGCCGTCCCGCGTCTTCAAGCCGCTTCCGACGTATCGAAACGTCACGACGATCTCGTCACCGTCGATGCGGCAGGAATCGATCATCGGACCGTAGAGCCCGCCGACCTTCCGGCCGTAGGTCTGCTCGAGCGCGATGTTCGCGAGGCGGTTCGCGACGAGCTGCTTGTTCGGCGGATGCGGATTGCTGCCACCGGCGATCGGCCAGCCGGTCCCCTTGTCGACCTTGTCCGGTGCTGGAGCGTAGCCGTGTTTCGCGCCGTCGTAGATGTCGCCGCTGACCGCGAGGCCGGTGTGCGGCACCGTGTGCATCACCTTCTGCTGCGCTTCCCATACGCCGAGCATGCCGCTCGCGTACGTCGTCTGGGCGATCTGTACGAAGTAGAACGGCATGGCGTCCTGGCGAAACTGCGTGCGCCAGCTCTTGATCAACGCGGTGAGGTCTTCGGTGTAGCGATGGCTGCGACCGTCGTTCTCGCCCTGGTACCAGACCACGCCGCGAATGCCGAGCGGGCCGATCCCCTTGATCATCGAGTAGTAGAGCAGCCCCGGCATGTGACCGAGATACGGCTTCTTGGGCACCTCCTCGCCGAACGCGTGCTGGCTCGGAAAGTCGGTGGGACACGGCGTCCACGCTCGGGCTTGTGAACCGCCCACCGCCGCGCGCATCACGCCGACGGGGATCTCGAGTTCTTCGTGCAGACGACGGGCGAATACGTAGCCGACCTCGGAGAAGATCTTCCGTGGCTTGCCCTTCTGGCGCCCCTCCGAGTGCGGCGCTGCGGACGCCAGCCCCGCCTCGGTCGACGGCACCCAACCGGCGACGCCCGAGTTCAGGTCGTCGTTCTGCGGCGTGCGGCTGAAGTCGATCCAGTAGAGGCGCAGATCCGGGCGGTCCTCCTTGGAGACATCGATCGAGCGATTCATGTTCGATTGTCCCGCCGCGATCCACACCTCGCCGAGCTTCAAGTGCGACAGCGTGATCGTGTTCGCGGCCGTCACCGTGAGCGCGTGCTCCTTGCCGTCGACCGGCATCGCCGGGAACTCGACGCTCCAGCGCCCGTTCGCATCCGCCGCGGCTGCCGCGGAGCGTTCGTTGAACGTCACGCGCACGGCTTCCGCTGGATCCGCCCAGCCCCAGACGCGGATGGGCTTCTCCTGCTGGATGATCATGTGATCGGTGAAGATCCGCGGCAGGCGGACATCGGCGCGCACGGACGAGCCGAGCGCTGCGAGGACGATCAGCAGAGTGACGAGCGGTCGCATATCGGTCTCCCTCGGTTGGCGCCCCTGCGCGCACAGTGTAGCACGCGACGCAGTCCGCGATGGCCGACCGCGAACGATTACTCCAGGATGCCCGAGCGCACGATCTCGCCCCGTCGCTGCGCTTGGCGCGCCGCCTCGCGATACGTGCCGTAGAACGCCGCGTTGCCGTCGAGCCACAAGTAGAGCGTTCGGCGCTCCGCATCGGTCAGGCCGGTCTGCTCCGCGTGGTGCTCGTCCTCGATGACCTTCGTCAGCGGGCTCTCATCCGCCGGCATGCGGCCGGGCCGGGTGACGTCGCCGCCGATGCCACCGCCCCACTCGTACCAGCGCACCCAGGGTTCGAGCCCCTTGTACGACGCGGTGAGCTCGCCAGCGGACCGACGCGTCAAGTCCGGCGCGTGCGTTCCCTTCGCGCCGCTGCCGTCGTGGCAACGCACACAACGCGCGTCGAGAATCGGCTGCACGAGGCGCGGGAAGCTCCACGGCCGCGAGCCATCGGGTCCGGGCTCGATCGCGGACGGGGCGCGCTGCATCGCGAGAGTCTCACGCGCCGGAGGCACCGTGCCCGGCGGCTCGTGGCAGCCGACGCAAGACCGTCGCTCGCCGGGCTGCAGGTACGTGACGCTGCGCATGCCCTGCACCGCCTTGCCGTCCGCGTCGACCGCCTGAAAGTAGAGCGGCTTGCGCGCCGGGACGCGGAAGTACGCCGAGCCGTCGGCCTCGACGGGGATCGTGCCGAGCAACCAGCGCGCGGACTCGGCGTTCGCGTAGCCGAGCCGGGGGCGGTTCGCGACGTGCGACGTGCTCTTCGGCAACACCTGGAAGATGCGCAGCGCGCGAATCGGTCGATTCGGCGGCAGCGGCAAGAGGCTCTGCCGCACGTCGGCGAGGATGAGCTCGGCCTCGTCGCCAAGCGTCGCGTCGGCGTGACTCGACAGGACGGGTGGCGCGCTCCGCGCCGCGAGCGGCACAGGGTACATGCTCGACACACCGGGCCGGCGGTAGAGGAGCTCGAGATTGCCGAAGCGATCGAAGAGGTAGAGCCCCGTCTCCGTATCGCGTTTCACACCGGGCCCCATGCCGGGCAACGGGTCGAAGCTGAACGCGACGAGGTAGAAGTCCTCCGACAGCGGCCAGGGGCCGTGAAACCAGCTGTCCGGCCACGGGCCGCCCCCATTCGCCTCGGGGAAGCAAACCTCCGGCGTCAGCACCTCCAGCGAGTCGAAGCGATCCTCGCCGGTCTGCGGATCGAGTGCGGCCTTCGACGGATCGAACAGCACGAGAGACCCGCCGACGTCCGCATGGTGCGCGCCGGCGACGAAGACGATCTTCTGTGAGCCGGGGACAGCCCGCGGCTGGTAGCACGCGTTGATACGCCGCGTGTAATTGCCGAAGAGCGCGACGGGATCGGTGCCGTCGGGACGCGTCGCCCACAGGCCGTGGAAGTTCGCGGCCGAGCGGTCGACGTAGTCCCACCGCGTGTAGACGATGCGCCCGTCGCCGAGGATGCTCGGATGCCACTCGTTCGTCTCGTGATACGACAGCGTGCGCACGTTGCCGCCGTCGGCATCCATGCGGTGCAGCGTGTACGCGGGCAGCGGCTCCCACGGATTGTGGCAGCGTCCGAAACCGCCGCGGCGCGTCGACAGGAACGCGATGCCTCCGTCGGGCGACGGGCACGGATCGAAGTCGTCGTACGGGCCGTCGGTCAGCCGCCGCAGGTCAGCGCCATCGACGTCGATCGTCCAGATATCGAAGTTGCGCCGCGCGTCGCTGTAGTAGTCCGGCTTCTCGTGGGCGCGCGGGGCGAACGCGAAGTAGATCGTCCGCGCGTCGAACGACACCGCCAGCGTCGTGTAGTTGCCGCGCGGCAATCGCGAGTCGATCAGGTCACGCGTCTCCATCGATCGCCCCGGCTGGACGAGCTGGCGGACCGTGCCGCCGTCGATGTCGCCGTAGTCGTAGTAGTAGCCGAGATACTCGTGGAGCATCTGGCAGATGAAACGCCGGCGTTCGAGGAAAACGACCGATCGGGAGGCGAAGAGCGGATTGCGCAACGCGACGTCGCGTGTGAGCCAGCGAATGCGACGATAGAGCGACGAACGCCCCGCAGTGTCGGAAGGGAGCAGATCCGCGCACCGAGCGCGCAACGCGTCGAGACGCTCGCGGCTCGCCGCGGTGTCGAGGTCACTCACCCCCTCGACTCGCGCCAGTGCCGCAAGGAGACGCTCGCAGCGCCGGACCGCGTCGCGGAACGCCTCCGGATCGTCGATCGATCGATCGAACCGCTTCTCCTGCCCGGCCCAGTCGGCTTCGACCGCCGCACGCATCGCGACATCGACACGCTCCGGCTCGAACGGTACGGCGCGCGCGGCTGGCAGAACCGCCAACATCGAGGCCACCAGAACAGATCCGCGCGACCGACGCATCATGGTCGTCTCCTTGCGTTGCGAACGAGCGCGACGCCCGCTGATCTTCAACGAAGCCATGGTCGCGGAAGCGCGCAGAGTTCGCAACACGTGGACCGACCGGCCCTCCTCTTTGCGAGCTTGGCGCCATTTGGGGGACCCACGTTTAGAGAAATAAACCCAAAGCGCCCACCGCGCACCCTGTTTTTTGTTGGTTGGGGGTTTTTGGTTAACAATTTTTATTTATTTTACACTATTCGGGGCCAAGCTCGCAGAGAAGAAAGGAACGTCGAGGGTCTCTTGACGCGATCGCTCCTGTTCGGGAGAGTGCCTGGAGTCCCGGTCTGATTGCACGGCTGCCATCCCTCGAGGTCCGTTCGATGTTGCGACCCTTCGTCGTTCTGCCGATCGCTCTGTCGACGCTCTGGACCTCGCCATCGGCGCCGGCCGACGAGCCGATCTGCATCTCCGGACGCTATCCGCACCTCGCGATGTTCAACGACAACAACGAGTGCGGCACCGGAGCGGTCGTACCGTGGGCCGGCAAGCTCTGGGTTGTCACGTACGCGCCGCACGATCCGCGCGGCGGCGATGACAAGCTCTACGAGATCGACGCGAGTCTGCGCCTGGTGACGCGCCCGGAGAGCATCGGCGGCACGCCGGCCAACCGCATGATCCATCGCGAGTCGCAGCAGCTCTTCATCGGACCGTACGCGATCGACGCGTCGGGCAAAGTCCGCGTCATCCCGTACACGAAGGCGCTCGGCCGCCCCACCGCGACCGCACGACACCTCTTCGATCCCGCGCGCAAGGTGTACCTGTTCACGATGGAGGAAGGGTTGTACGAGATCGATGTGAAGACGCTCGACGTGACCACGATCCATCTGGATGGGCACGCCAAGGGCCACGTCGACTACCTGCCCGGCTACCACGGCAAAGGAGGATACAGCGGACAGGGACGACTCGTCGTCGCGAACAACGGCTACAAGGGCAAGGGCATGCACGAGTCGTTCTACGACTTCGCCGGCTCGCTGTCCGAGTGGGACGGTGAGAGCTGGAAGATCGTCCACCGCGACCAGCACTGCGAGGTGACCGGTCCGGGGGGTATCTACGGCAACGGCGATCCAGCGAACGACCCGATCTGGGCCACGGGGTGGGACAAGCGCTCGGTCGTCGTGCAGCTGCGCGACGATGGAGAGTGGTCGACGTTCCGCGTGCCGTTCGCCGACTACTCGTACGTCGCCCGCCACGGCTGGCATACCGAGTGGCCGCGCATCCGCGAGGTAGTCCCTGCCGCGAACGCGTCGGACAAGCGCGCGAAGCTGATGATGAACATGCACGGCGGCTGGTTCGACTTCCCGCCCGGTTTCTCCCAGCGAAAGACTGCCGGACTGCGACCGATCGCTACCCATGTGAAGATCACCGGCGACTTCTGCGCGTGGAACGGCCGCGTCGTGTTCGCGTGCGACGACACGGCGCGATCGGCGTTCTCCGGCGCGGGCTTCGACACGATGAACCGCCTCAACGGCCAGTCGCAGTCGAACCTGTGGTTCACGACGTGGGACGGACTCCGCGACGCCGGCCGTCCCGTCGGCTGGGGCGGTGTCTGGCTGCACGATGAGGTCGAGGCGGACGAAGCCTCGGGACCGTACCTGTTCGCCGGCTACACCGATCGCGTGCTGCACCTGACGCACGGTACGAGGCGCGCCGTGCGCTTCACCGTCGAGGTCGATCGCGCCGGTGACGGGACGTGGAGCGCCCTGCGATCGATCGATGTCCCCGCCACCGGGTACCGCTGGGTCGTGTTCGACGACGACGAGGCGGGCCAGTGGGCCCGCGTACGGACGGACCGCGCCGCGATCGACGCGACCGCGTACTTCCACTACGGGCTCAGCGCGGGCGCGGTGACAGATGGGGAGATGTTCGCATCGTTGGCCGAGGCGAACACGCCGGGCGCGCACTCGACCGGCGTGATGCGCGCGCGCGGCGCTGACATGGGCACGCTGCACTTCGTCGCTCGTCAGGTCGACGCGTCGGGCGAAGTGACCGGGTCGTCGTACTACGAAATCGGCCCGGACATGCGGCTGACCGCGAAACCCGACGACACGGCGACGCGGAAGTACCTCGAGGACCGCGCACGCGTCCAGAAGGTCCACTTCTCGGTCGACGAC
This sequence comes from uncultured Planctomycetia bacterium, assembly GCA_964392615.1. Lineage (GTDB taxonomy): Bacteria > Planctomycetota > UBA8108 > UBA8108 > UBA8108 > CAYMRB01. Next base: position 12,438 of record CAYMRB010000113.1, read on the forward strand.
GCCTCGATCGTGCTGGTCGAGAATGGCAAGCGCTTCCGTCTGCCGAAGGGAACGACAGCCTACGACGACAAATGGCCCGACGGCTGGCCCCGCGACGTCCGCGAGGTCGTCACTGAACGGTCGTTGATCAACGCCCACGGCACGTTCTACATGCTGCCGCGCACGAACTCTGGCGGCGTGGCAGGGATCAAGCCCATCTGCACGCACGGCAAGCGCATCAGCGATTTCTGCTCGTGGCGCGGTCTGCTGGTCCTGGCGGGAACGAAGGCCGACGCGAAGCCGGACGGACACTACGTCCCCGGCAGCGATGGCAAGTCGGGACTCTGGTTCGGCGACGTCGACGACCTTTGGAAGATGGGCAAGCCGCGCGGCCGAGGCGGACCGTGGGCGAACACGAGAGTCGAGGCGAACCGGCCGTCCGATCCGTACCTGATGACCGGCTACGACAAGAAGACGCTCGTCATCCGCCACGACGCAAGAGACCCCGTCACGTTCACCATCGAGGTCGACGTGATCCGAGATGGCACATGGCTCGTGTACAGGACGCTCTCAGTCGATTCCGGCGAGACGCGAACCCACCGATTCCCGGACGGCTACGCGGCCCACTGGGTCCGGCTGAAGGCAGACATGGACTGCGAGACAACAGCGATGTTCGAGTACGAGTAGGCGCTCCCAGCCTGAAGGACGCTCCCAGAAAGCTCCTCCTCTTGGGCGCAAAAGCGCCTCCGTCCGGCGTCGCATGAGATCGGACGCTCGACTCCCGGAACGATGCCCTCCACATGTCGCGTTTCACCGCGACGGCGACAGCCGTTGACGGTGAAACCGACACATCAATCGAAGCTGCCCCCGACGCAGAAATCGAACTCGCAGATCTCCTCGCCATCGCGGAAGAGCGCGCCGTCGAGGAAGTACAGCGGCAAGCGCGGATCGTGCTGCGACGGGACCGCGCGTACACCGAGCTCGACCCGGTCGCCGGCTTCGACGCGGAACGGTCGGATCGGGAAATACGATTGGTGCCAGTGCGTCGTCGGCTTGTCGGGGGCCGTGCTGAGGACCACGCCCGGGGCGAGATCGGCCTCGAACCACCCCGCGAAGCCGTGGATCGTTCCCGACCGTTCCATCTGCAGCGCGATCTCGACGTCGAAGAAGAGCGACTCCGCGTCGTCTTTCGCGCAATCGAACGAGGTCAACAGCGCCGCGGGGCCCAGCAAGGACCCGGGCGGCACGTCCTCGGACGTCGTGATCGCGTCGGCGAGCTCGCGCTCGATCATCGCGGTGTAGTCGAAGCCGTACACCGAGGACTCCCAGAGCCCGATGCCGCGGGACCGATGCAGCTTCTCGTCCTGGACGGCGGCGAAATACAGCCGAATGTCCGAGGGGATCATGCGCCCGCCGGGCTTGAGCCAGCGGTCGCGCACGGCGAAGACGGATTGGAACATGCACTCGGCGAGGGCGAAGTACCCCATCCACTCGGACACGATCACGTCGACCGGGCGCTCCAGGTGCACCTCCTCGGCCACGCCGCGGATGAACTCGATGCGATCGGCGTAGCCGTTCGCCACTGCGAGCCTCTGAGCCAGGTTGACGATATTCGAGTTGTCGATCGCGATGACGCGCCCGGCGCCAGCACGCGCGGCAAAGAGGCTCAGGATGCCAGTGCCAGCACCGACGTCGAGAACCGTGTCGTCGGGGCGGATCACGGCCTCCAGGCCTTCGCGGAAGGCCTCGGTCCGGGGGCGATCGCCGAGCATCATCCGATGGATATCGGGCGAGGCGTATCCGTCGTAGTAGGCGTCGGACGTGGTCGGCTCAGTCGTCATAGTAGCTGTCGGATGCCGGCTCGGAGGCCGAGCCCTCGTCGATCGTCGAGAACGTGAAGAGCGGATTCTGCACGAAACGGGGACACAGAGCGAGGTTTCCCTGCGGGGGCGAAACAAATACGATCGGGTTTGATCTGCCCGGGCCGGTCGACGACGTTCGAGACCGGCCCGAAACGAGAGGACGCGCCCAGCGAGAACGCGGTCGCGAAAACTGTCTTCCATTCAGGTGAAAGGGAGCTCCCCCATGCTCGAGAACCGACAACCCCCTCAACCGGACGGCGCGAAGCCCGCCCGGGCGGGCACCGTAGGCCGACGCCGCTTTCTGAAGGGCGCGGCGGCTGCCGGCGGCGCGCTCGCGATGCCGTTCGTGGCTCCGGCGTCCGTCCTTGGCCGGGACGGCGGTGTCGCGCCCAGCGAGCGCCTCGTGATGGCAGGCATCGGCATCAGAAGTCGCGGCATGCACGACCTGAACATGCTGATGCGCGAGAAGGACGCCCAGTTCGTCGCCATCTGCGACGTCCAAAGGGACCGACGCGACGCGGTCAAGCAGGCGATCGACAAGCACAACGGCAGCAAGGACTGCAAGCAGTACCGCGACATCCGCGAGTTCGTCGCGACGCGGCACGATATCGACGGCGTGCTGATCGCGACCGGCGACCGCTGGCATGCGCTCGCGTCGATTCTCGCCATGCGCAATGGTATGACGTCTACACCGAGAAGCCGTCCTGCATGACGATCGCCGAGGGCCAAGCGGTGGTCGAGACGGCGAAGCGCTACGGCAGGGTCTACCAGACCGGTACGCAGCGCCTGAGCGAGCCCCACTTCACGTTCATGAACGAGCTGATCCGCACGGGCAAGCTCGGCGAGGTGAAGACGGTCCGCGCGCACATCGCGCCGTGGGACGCAGCCGAGATGCGGCACGACTGGCTGCCCGCGCAGAAGGAGCCGGATCCGAACGACGTCGATTGGGACGCATGGCTCGGCCCGTGTCCGTGGCGCCCGTTCAACGGGTCGCACGTCCGCGGCGGCTGGCGCGGGTTCTACGACTACCATACGAGCTGCATCGGCGAATGGGGCGCGCACACGTTCGCGTCGGCCCAGGTGCCGCTCGGCCTCGCCGAGACGTCACCGGTGAAGTACGAGTACGTCGACAATCCGACCGGCGACGGCATGACGACGACCTTCGCGAACGGCGTCAAGATGATCCTCCATCGCAAGGGCTGGTTCCACGGCTCCTGCGGCGCCCGATTCGAAGGCAGCGAGGGCTGGGCCGCGGCTGCCGACGGCTACGGCAAGACCGAGGTTTCGTCTCCCGCGTTGCTCGACGGCTACGACAAGGTCATCAAGACATACGTCGAGCGAACGAAGCATCCGATGAACCACTGGCGCGACCTGCTCGACTGCATGAAGTCGCGACGCCAGACCATCGCCAACCCGACGGTCATGCACCGCACGATGACGACCGTGCACGCGGCGAACATCTGCATGTGGCTGAAGCGCGACCTCGAGTTCGACCCGGTCAAGGAGGAGTTCGTCAACGACGACGAAGCCAACCGCCTCCGTTCGCGCGCCATGCGTGCGCCGTGGATCATCTGAGTCGAGCCCAAAGAAGCACGGACTACGAAACATGACCAAGGAACAAGAACACCTCGCGGCTGCGAGCCTGACCGCTGCCCCCGCAGCGGGCGAGGACGAGAAGAAGCTCCTGGCGACCCTGCGCCCGAACCTCAAGGAGAAGGTCGACGCATGCCGCAAGCTCGGCGTCGTCGGCTCGAAGCAATCCGTCCCGGTGCTCGCCGCGCTCTTGGGCGACGAGAAGCTGTCGCACATGGCCCGCTACGCGATGGAGCCGAACCCCGATCCCTCTGTGGACGACGCCCTGCGCGCCGCCATCGGCAGGGTGAAGGGGCGACAGCTCGTCGGCGTCGTCGCGAGCATCGGCGTGCGGCGAGACGAGAAGGCCGTCGGCGCGCTCTCGGGCCTGCTACACCATGACGACCCGGACGTCGTGCGCGTCGCGGCGGGATCGCTGGGACGCATCGCGACCCCCGACGCGATTCGCGCGGTGACGCAGAGGCTGCCGAGCGCTCCCGCGAACGTGCGAGCTGCCGTCGCCGATGCCTGCCTCGCCTGCGCCGAGAAGCAGGCCAAGGCTGACAACAAGCAGCGTGCCAAGCGCATCTACGCGCTCGTCGCCAAGGCCGATCTTCCCGCGCACGTGATCGCCGCTGCGAAGCGCGGCGCCGGAAGCTAGCGGTCCAGCACTCCGAAGAAGGAAGGGCCGCGGCCTCCGCCGATCGATGGTCGCGATCGGCGGGGTCCGCTCCCTCGACGCTCCGTTCGACGGACTGTCGAGCCCCTCGAGACTCTCGAGCACCGCGAAATGCGGAAGGAATCGTCATGCCTGCGCCATCGCCGAGTCGCCAGAACGACCGACTTGCTCTACTCGCATGCGTGTTCGCGTGCGTCGTCGGGGTCTGCGCGTCACCCACGTCCCGTGCCGCGACGTCGCGCGACGTCCTCAAGATCTTCGCCGACCCGCCGCGAGAATTCGCGAGCGGGCCGCTATGGGTCTGGAACGATCGGCTCACCGAGGAGCAGATCCGCAGCACGATGCGCGACTTCGCCGGCCAGAAGGTCATGCAGGTCTTCGTCCACCCGCGTCCCGGCCTGATGACGCCCTACCTCTCCGACGAGTGGTTCCGCCTGTGGAAGACGGCACTCGACGAGGCGCGTCGTCTGGACATGAACGTCTGGATCTACGACGAGAACTCCTATCCGTCGGGTTTCGCCGGAGGATTCGTCCCCGACGCGATGCCGGAGTCGCGGGGGCGGGGATTGGCGCTCGAGGAGAAGAGCGCGCCGCCGGCGTGGAGCGACGATCTCGCCGGCGTCTACCGCGTCGACGGCGGTGCGTACGAGAACGTCACCGCGGACGCGAAGAGCGGCAAGTCGCTGGCGGCGGGTCGCTATGTCGTCGCGCGCGTCGTGCGTTCGGGAACGTCGCCCTGGTTCGGCGGCAAGAGCTACGTCGATCTGCTGCGCCCGGGAGTGACGGAGAAGTTCCTCGAGATCACGCTCGGCGCCTATCAGCGCGAAGTCGGTGACGAGTTCGGCAAGCGCATTCCCGGCATCTTCACGGACGAGCCGCACCTTCGCCCCGCGCGCGGCATGCCGTGGTCCGACGGCTTGCCGGCCGCCTTCCGGGAACGCTGGGGCTACAGTTTGCTCGACCACCTGCCGAGCCTGACGCGGCCGACGGGCGAGTGGAAACGCGTCCGTCACGACTACTACCAGCTGCTCCTCGAGCTATTCGTCGAGCGCTGGGGCAAGCCCTACTACGAGGCCTGCGAGAAGCTCGGCCTCGAGTTCACGGGGCACTACTGGGAACACGAGTGGCCGCGCTGCGTGCTAGTGCCGGACAACATGGCGGCGTACGCCTGGCATCAGCGTCCGGCCATCGACACGCTGATGAACCGGTACGACGAGGGGCCGCACGCGCAGTTCGGCAACGCCCGCGCCGTTCGCGAGCTCTCGAGCGTCGCGAACCAGCTCAACCGCAAGCGCACGCTGTGCGAGGCCTACGGTGCGGCCGGGTGGGAGCTGCGCTTCGAGGACATGAAGCGCATCACCGATTGGCTCTTCGTGCTCGGCGTCAACACAATGAACGAGCACCTGTCGTACGTCACGCTGCGCGGCGCCCGCAAGAGGGACCATCCGCAGTCGTTCTCGTATCACGCGCCGTGGTGGAACGACTACCACGCTCGTACGACGTACACGACGCGACTGGCGGCGGCGTTGTCGTCCGGCCTCCAGGTCCAGCAGTTCCTGCTCGTCGAGCCGACGACGACCGCGTGGTTCTACCAGGCGGATTCGAAACACGCGAAGCACCTCGAGAAGATCGGCACGACCTTCCAGGAGCTCGTGATGCGTCTCGAGATGGCGCAGGTCGAGTACGACCTCGGCAGCGAGGACATCATCGCCCGACACGGGTCGTATCGCGTCCGGCGACTGAAGGTCGGCAAGCGCGCGTATCGCGCCGTCGTCCTGCCGCCCATGATGGAGACGATCAGCAAGAAGACAGCCGAGCTTCTCGAGGAGCTCTCGATGTCGGGCGGCACGGTCATCTACTGCGGCGCCGAGCCTCCCGCCCTCATCGACGGACGCCCGCAGCGCACCGAGGACGACGCGGATCCGTCGACGCCCGCGCCGGTTCCGTTCGGCTGGAAGCACGTCAGCCCGGAGGATCTGCCAGCGTACCTCGACGGCCTGACGTCCGACGGCTTCGCTGTGCGGCGCGCGGAGGGCGATCAGGGCATTCTGTTCCACCACCGGCGCAAGCTTGCTGATGGCGAGATCGTCTTCCTCGCGAACACGAGCGACAAGGCGCCCGCACGCGGCACGATCGCGTCGACGGCGCGTGGAGCGGAGCGGTGGAACCTCGAGACCGGACACGCGGAACCGGTCGCGTTCCGCATCGCGGGAGGCGGCGTCGAGCTGCCCTTCGATCTTCCGCCGTGCGGCAGCCTTCTCGTGTTCCTGTCGTGGGAGCCGCGCGAGCCGGCGGCGGTCCGCGAGACGACGATGCGGGCGATTCCATCGTCCGACTCACCCACCGTGCGAAGGCTCGCCCCGAACGTGCTGACGCTCGATTTCGTCGACGTGACCGCCGGCGGCGAGACGCGCACGAACGAGTACGTCTACCGCGCGGGACAGTTCGCGTTCACGAAGAACGGCATGGCGCGAAACCCGTGGGACAGCGCGGTGCAGTTCCGCGACGAGCTCATCACGCGGAAGTTCCCCGCCGACAGCGGCGCGAAGGTCGCGTATCGCTTCACGATCGAGGGAAAGATCCCCGAGAGCATCGCGGTCGTCGTCGAGAGGCCCGACCTCTGGAAGGTCCGGCTGAACGGCAAGCTGCTGCCCGCGTGGGACAAAGGGAAAGGCGATTGGTGGCTCGACCGTTCGTTCGGCAAGCTCGACGTCCGCGCGACGGCGAAGGTCGGCGAGAACGTCCTCGAGCTCACCGCCACGCCGTTCAGCATCTACCACGAGATCGAATCGGCGTACGTGGTCGGCGACTTCGGCGTCAAGCCGGTCGGTTCCGGCTTCGCGATCGTGCCGGCGTCGACCTCGTCGCTGAAGCTCGGCCCGTGGAAGAGCCAGCACCTGCCGCTCTACGGTGGCGGAGTCGGCTACACCCAGACGTTCGATCTGCCCGCCCTGGCCGGCAGCTACCGCGTCCGGTTGCCGGCATGGCATGGCAGCGTGGCGCGAGTCGTCGTGAACGGCAAGAACGCCGGCGTGATCGAGACGCCGCCGTACGAGCGCGACGTCACCGCTCACCTGAAGACGGGCACGAACACGATCGAGGTCGTCGTCATCGGCACGCTGAAGAACACGCTGGGCCCCCACCACGGCAATCCGGGGCGCGGCGCCGCGTGGCCGAACATGTTCCACCGCGCGCCGCGGGACGGACGACCGGCGGGAAGCGCATACGACACGATCGGCTACGGCCTGTTCGCACCGTTCGTGCTGGAGGAGACGCGACCGCGGTAGCCCGCTCCCTTGGCACTTGGCGTTCGCCCGCGTTTCTACGAGTCTTCAGGCCATGGAGAGAGGTTCATCGACATGACACGTTCCATCTCCGGTGCGGCCGCAGGTCTCGTCTTGGGAGTCCTGCTGGTAGCCGTTCTCGAAGCAAACGGGGTGTTCTCCGGACACATCTCGGATCAGCACCGGAACATCGTGCTGATCGCGGCCTCGCTGTCGATCCTGGGCGCCATCATCGGCGGGACAGGAGACATCGTCGCGGCCATCGAGCGGAGCCGACCGCCGGCGGGGTCCGAAACGAAGTAGCCCCACGAGGCCGTCACCACGTCGGCGGCGCCGGCTGGTTGCTCTTCGTGCCGAGCCAGTCGACGCCGATGTCAGCGCGGCGACGCAGCAGCAACATCAGCTGACCGGCGTGGTGCTGCACGTGACGCAGGTTGTTGAGCAGAAACTCGCCGACGTTCAGCTCGTACCACCAGAATCCGCAGCGCTCGAGAACGCGCTCGTCGGAGAGCGCCGCGAAAACCTCGTCGCACTTCTGCAGGCAGTGGTCTGCGTGTTCGAGCAGCTGCTCTTTCGTGAACGAATACTCCGGCGTCGTCACGATGCCGGCGAAGTCCTGGTAGTCGCCCGGCAGGAAGTGGGCCTTGTCGACGTGGAACTCCCGCGCCTGAAACGCCTCTTCGTTCTCCGACAGGTACAGGTCGGTGAAGAAGAGCGTGTGGTAGGCCAGGTGCCAGAACGGTGACCCGTCGGAGCGGTCGTCCCACAGATCGTCCGGACAGGACTCGATCGCCTGTCGCGCCATCTGGATGGCCGCCGCGAACTGCCGACCGATCAATGCTTGCCAGAGGTTGTCCATCGCCCGTGTCCTCCTTCACAGCCCGCCGAAAAGGCGATTCGGCGCGATGGCGGTCGTTTCGGCCGGGCTCTTCGTTGCCAGAACTCGACAATGCACCACATTGCCTCCGTTCTGGCGCCTCGATACCGACCGAAATGCCTCGCCCTCGCGCTCGAAGCCCTTGTTCAACGGGCTGTTCACCGGTGAATCACCGAGTAGCTCCGCGTCGGCTGCCCCATGTAGATCAAGTCCGCCGCCGTCGGCAACGCGCGATGCGGCGGCTTGCGAAACGCCGCGGGAAACGCTCGAGCCGGCGGGGCGACCGTCTTGCGCTCGTGGCAGCCGATGCACGTTCGTCGTTCTCCCGGTCGTACCGAGTTGAACGCGGTCTCGTGAACGATGACCGACTCGTCCTCGTCGAGCAAGTTGAAGTGGATCGGCGTGTCGGCCGGCACCTCGACCTGGAACGATCCGTCCGCCTCGATCGGCACCGTCGCGAGCACGCGCGTACGGAATCCGCCGTTCGCGTTCATCGACGTATTGAGGCGCTCGGCCGCGAGGACTCGGACCCACCGCACCCGCGAGCGGTCGAATTCCAGATCGCTGTCGAACACGGACACCACGGCGATCGTTCCCGTCGCGACCGAGCGCTCGTCTTCGGGCGCGATGTCCGCATCTGCGTCGACACGGCGCTCGACGCTCGGCAGTGGCCGCTTCGCGTGCGGCCACGGCGCCAGTGGAATCGCGTCGACATCGCTGTGTTGCGGATCGTCGTAGACCGGCGTCTTCACACCGGTCTCGAGATCGAGCAACCAGATGCCGTACGCATGCCCGCCGAGACGGTGCCACGGCGCGTGCGAGACCAGCGCGAGACTCCCGCCCACCGGGTACGGGCTCGTGTAGCGCCCGATCGGGTTGAGGTCATCGTGATTGTGGATGTAGACCTCCTCGCCGCCGGCGAGGTTGACGACCTCGGGGAACACGGGCACCTCGCAGTCGAGCGGATCGAGGCGCGGGTCCACCACCGTCAAGCCGGCCGGCGTCACACAGACGTACCGTCCATCATCGAGCTCGCGCGTCTGGCTGACGCTGACGCCGAGATGGTCGTCGCTGCGCAACAGCGACGGCGACTGGAACTGGTCGCTGTCCGGCAGCTCGCGCACCGGCACGTAGAAGCCGCCGCGCTGCGTGCCGTAGACGTGACTGTCGACACCGCCGTCCGGATGCGCCGCTCGCAGCTGAGTCTCGATGCGGGCGATGGCCCCCTGCCCCTTCGAGAACACGCCGCCGCTGCCGTCCTGTCCGTAGAAGCGATAGCTCGAGTAGAGGATTCTCCCGTCTCGCACCGCCAGCGGTCCGTAGTCCTGATTCGGATTGAACGTGATCTGACGCGGCGCGCCACCGCGGGGGTCGACGACGTAGATGCTGCGCGTCCGCTCCTGGTGGTAGTACTCGAGCGTGCCGTCACGATCCGATGAGAACGCGATCCGGCCGTCGGCCAGGTAGCACGGATCGACGTCGTTCGCCGCACCGTCGGTCACCTGACGCCGCTGTGCCGTCTCGACGTCGATTTCCCAGATGTGGAACGGCTCGCCCGCGCGCTGCCGCATGCCGACCACGAGGCGCTTGCCGTCCGGCGAGACCTCCGGCCCCTGGACGAGGCCGCCGTCATCCAGCTGCGTCACGTTGCGCAGCTCGCCGGTCGGCGCCGGCGGCGACAGCACGAAGAGGTTCTCCCCCCACGCGTACCACGGCGTCTTCGGAAAGAAGTACGAGTCGCGAAAGCCGAGGTTCGACTCGGTGCGGCTCTTCGTCTTGACGAACGCGATCGCCGGCACGTGCCACAGATCATCGAGAGTCGGAACCCGCTCGTCTCGCGCGTTGCGAAGCGCGTTCGTCGCCGCGCGCCGAACGTAGAGTGCGGGATCGCTGCTCGCAACTCGCTCGAGGATCGCCCGCGCCGACTCCCCTCGCTGCGCGAGCCCGCGCACCGCGCCGTATCGAACCAGGTGCTGCTCGCTCGTCAGCGCCCGCTGCAACACGTTCGCCGCATCTGCCACCTCGCCATCGAGCCGACCGATCGACTCCATCGCCGCTCGCGCCACGCGGAGATTCGGAATGTCCGGCGTCGCGAAGATCGTCCGCACCTGACCGCGCCGGACGCGATGAAAGATCGGACGGTAGCCCTTGCCGTGACGACGGGCGAGCTCCCAGTACTTCCGCGGCTCACCCGCCAAACGCGACGCGAGCGCCGGCAGTGACCGCGCGTCGCCGATCGCGCCGATCGCCATCGCGGCCCAATACGCCGCGACCTGATCGCCGGACGACACGAGCTCCTCGAGCTTCTCGCGCAGCGCCGGCACGGGCTTCTCCGCGAGCGCCCACGCGACGAGCGCGCGCGTGCGATGGTCGTCGAGCCCCGCACGCAACGGTGCGGCAGCCGGCTCGCCGGCGGACGCGAGCGCCAAGGCGCGCTCCGGCGTTCGCTCGCGACGCAGGACGTCGAGGAGGTCGGAGGGGGTCGGGGTCGGGGTCGGCCTCGGCTTCCCCCTCTCTCGCATCTCGATCACGCGC
>CAYMRB010000114.1:0-23185 GCA_964392615.1 uncultured Planctomycetia bacterium
GTACTTGCCCGGCGGCAGCCCCGCGATCTCGAACGAGCCGTCTTCTCCGGTGAGCGCCACGAACGGGTGCCGGACGACCGCGACGTAGGTCGACATCCAGCCGTGCACGTCGCACACGATCTTGATCGCGACCTCCTGCCTGCGGAACTTGAAGATGTTCTGCTCGCCCTGCTTCGTCTGGGTCTCGTTGAACTCGCCGTTCCTGCTCCCGTAGCCGTGAACGTTGTGGAGGAAGTCGTCGTCGTTGCGGACGATGACGTCCTGACCAGTCCTGGCGATCACGACGTGCGGGATGAACACGCACCCCTTCTGCGTGATGGCGACCGGCTCCTCTGGCACGGGGTAGCGGCCGGGTGCCTTCTCGACGTACACGACGACGTTCTTCAACGTGCCGTTCGCGTTGACGATGAGCGATTCATCGAGGACCGCCTCGGTGTGTTGGGCGCTGCACACCGCAAGCGACATCTGGAGCGGCCGCCGCTTCGGCGCCTCGCCGTCGTACTTGACGAAGCCCTTGACCGTCGCCGCCCCCTCGGGGGCGGGCACGACCGGGGCGTTGGGGTCGTCCGGGTCGTCGGCGGTGCCCGGCGTCTTGCTGGTACAACCGACCGACGCGAGCAGGCCGAAGCTCGTGATGAGAAACGCGCAGAGGATCGAGTACCTTCGCAGCACGGTGTTCTTCCTTACGAGGAGTGTGCACCTCGCGACGCTCAGTCCCGGCGCGCGGGTGCGATCCAATCGAGCCGTCCAGTTCCGCTCGGGCGCCCGGAAACGAAGGGGCAGCGACGTCGAGCAGCCCCCCCCCGAAGTCCGGCACCGAGAGCCCGCGTGGGCCCGCCGTACCGCGAGCTTCGCCGATCACATCTTCCCTATCGCGAACCGGAACGCGCGGCACAGTGTAGTCAAGGAATGCCCCTAAGGCAACGGCGCGGAAGAAGTTCGGGAGCTCTGACCGGGCACCATCGCCCCCTCCCGTACGGGCATGCGCGCGAGCGTCAGCCACCGACGTCATGCGACGATGGCCGCTGGCCTTGCCCCCCGGGCGGAGACCTCGTGCGAAAAGTCGGAGTCGCGGCGCAACCGTTGGTAGGACTCCGCCGGTCGCGCGAGAAGGCGGAAGAGAGAGACGCCCACGGAACCGTTCGTCGAATCGGACCGACGGCCGCCGTCGCCGTCGCGGCTTCGCGGAGCATCCGGTCGCCATACGGGGTGGTTCGGGCAGAATGTGGGCTGAATCTCGGAATCCGCCTTAACAGCGAGGCGATCTGCTGGTATCCCTATAGCTTGGTTTTTCACGAGCTAGCGACCGGGGGTTCGGCCCGTCGCTGCAGCTCGGCAAGCTACTGGCGGCCCCCGGGCGAAGGGGGCGTTCCGCCGGGCGATCGGACGATATTCACGGAGGCTGAATGGCGAGGAAACGCGGCGGAAGAGGAAGAGGGCGGGGCAGGGGACGAGGTGGCGGCGGCAAGCGCCGCGGCGGAACCGGTCATCGAGCCCCCGAGGAGCGCGAGCTTCGCGAGAGCGACGACGCGATCGAGCTCGAGGGAACGGTGCAGGAGCAGCTTCGCAACGCGACCTTCCGCGTCGAACTCGACAACGGTCTCGAGGTCCTCGCCTACACCGCGGGCAAGATGCGCAAATTCCGCATCCGCATCATGCCCGGCGACAAGGTGATCGTGGCGGTCTCCCCGTACGACTTCAAGCGCGGCCGGATCGTCTACCGGCACCGGTAGTCCGAGATCCGACCGACCGGAGACTGCACCGAACGGGACGGAGCGGCAGCGGGACGGAGCGGCGCCACGGCCGTCCCTCCCGCTGAGAGACGCTTCCCGCTCAGGGAGTGCAGGTGTCTCCCTCGCAGCCCGCGACGCGCTGGCAGGTCGTGCCGAGCTCCGGCGGAGCCCCGCGCTGGAACAGGTAGATGAGCACGCGTACCGCGTCGGAGACGCCTACGGTGCCGTCACCATCCGAGTCGAGCACGCGCTGGTTGCCGGGGCTGTCGATCGCGTCGCCACACGGCAGTGGCGCGAGCTGCCCCTGGAACAGGACCTGCAACACCCGTGACGCGTCGTTGATCGTCAGACGATTGTCGCCGTCGGCGTCGCCGGGCAGTCGATAGCCTCCGGACGGACCGACGTCCGCGGCGACGCCCGGATTGCCGAGCGCGGCAGGGCTCGCGGCCCAGCTTGCGGCGTCCTCGAGATCCTCGTTGTTCACCGGATCGGTGTTGACCAGCGAGAAACCGCCGCCGTCGGTCTCCGGGTACCAGCTGTCTCGGTACGCGAAGTCCGCGATGGTGACGTCGAGCGGCGCCGACAGGACGATCGTCTCGCTGCGGTTGCTCAGGCTGCCGCGATACTCGCCGGCGACAGGCAGGCCCTCGCCATAGCGCGCCGTGAACGCCGGGATGTCGTGCACGACCAGCGCCACGCCGCCGGGCTCGAGCGTCGCGATCGCGCCCTCGGCGAAGTCGAAGATGACTCCACGAGTGAAGCCGAAGCCGTCCGCCAGCTCGATCGGCTCCGCGCCGATGTTCTGAATCTCGACGAACTCCATGTTGGTGCCCGAGAACTCGTCTCCGGGATCCTCGTCGGGCGTCGCATCCGGCGGGTTGTACATGATCTCGGTGACGGTCAGCGCCGGGACGTGCGTGACGAAGGTCGCCGCGACGTCCTGGCTCCACAGCGTGCCGTCGAGCGATCTGGCCGTGACGCGGGTGTTCGTGTCGATCGTCAGCGGCCCCGTGTACTCGATCGCCGCGTCGCTCGGCCGCGAGCCGGCCCGGGGGTCGCTGCCGTCGAGCGTGTACCAGATCGCTGCGGTCTCGCTCGGTACGGTGATCTCGACCACGAAGCCGGGCTCGACGCGGACCTCGTCCGCGGTGATCAGCACGCCTTCGTGCAGGAGGCTGGGCGGCTCGACGAACTGGCTGTCCATCCAGTCGCCACGGCGCACGAGCCAGTCCCGCAGGTGATTCATCTCGCCGGCGAACGTGCCGTCGCACAGAGGGCCGCATTGGTTCTGATTGGCCCGGCGGGGCGAGACCTCTCTCCAGCGGGCGGTGTTGCGCGGCGCCGCCTCGGCCAGCTCGGCCTCCATGCGGTCGAGGACCGCCACGATGTTGTCGTTCGACAGCGGCCCGCCGCGCAGCTCGCGCCAACGCGCTCGGTAGGCTCGGTCCCATGCCGAGTCACTCAGCGGCGGCTGGTTGCGGAACAGCGGCCCGTACCAGCCGAACTGGAAGTATCGCGTGCCGCCGTCGCCACCGGTGTTCGTCCACGACAGTGGGCTGACCGGACGGCTGTCGTCCGCGCAACCCATCGTGCGGTCGTAGTCCCAAATCGGTCCCATCTCGAGCGGCCCCAATCGGTCCTTGAACATGTAGCCGCTGAGCCGGAACGCGTCGACGTTCTTCGGGTAGACGTTGAGGATGTGGTGGTCGATCCAAGCGCCTACGTCGATAAACTCGCCGTCGCTCTCGATGATCGTGTTCGGATTGAGCGTCGGCCGCATCTGGTTCAGGAACCCGGTCAGGTAGGATCGCTGCTGGGTGGTCGGCTGCTTCGGGTGCACCATGACGAGGTTCATGCCCCCGCCGGCGACCGAGGCCGCCCCACCGCCGCCGCGGTCGACCTTCATGACGTAGCCGCCCGTGACCTCCGGCTCCTCGTTGTTGCCGGCCGTCGTGCGCCGGATGTCGATGCGTCCGTTGCCGCGCTTGTTGCGCTCCATGAACACATAGACGCCCCAGTAGTCCGTAGTCGTGACGGCTCCGTTGCGGTACGAGTAATAGCACTCGACGAATCGCGTGCGCACGGCGTAGCGCTCGCACTGACGGCTGATCTCGTAGATAAACGCGTTGCGCACCAACCCGCGGTCGAAGTTGTAGGGGCCGTACATCGCGTAGTCCGCGTGCTCCGGCCACCCGAAGATCACCGAGTCTTCCTCCTCCTGCTCGTCGTTGCGCGTCTCGACGTTGAACGAGAACTTCTGTCGCCCGCAGGTGCTCGAGCCACGCTTGCGGTAGCCGACCGTGTGCGAGAAGCTCGGCTCGTCGACGATCCGCGCGCGGCCATCCTCGCCCGGCTCGATCAGCGTGAAGTATCCGCGCGTGTAGAGGCCGTCACAGCCCGTCGACCGCAGATCGCGGCCGAAGGTGTTCGCGATCACGATCGGCAGGTTCGAGCTGAAATCCGCCAACGCCGGAGCGATCAGAATGTACGTCCGCCGCGCGGTCGGGCTCGGCAGCACGCCGTCGGCGAACGCGCGAGCGCGAATCTCGACCGCCGTCGCGACGCGGATCGGATCGGAGTACACATCCGACGACTCGTCCGGCGTCCCGCCGTTGATCGTGTACCGGATGACCGCGCCCTCGAGATCGGTCGACAGCTCGACCATCTGCGTTTCGGTGAACGCGCCCGAGTCGTGCGAGAACTCGGGCATCGGAGCGATGCCCGAGACGCCCGGGCCGTTCGGCCCGCCGGGGGTCGGCTCGGGGAAGTACAGCAGCACGTCCGGCTGGATCTCGCCGACGTCGATGGCCTCGATCTCGACCTGAATCAGCATGTCGCCGGACGTCGGGCTGAAGTTCAGTCCCTGGATCGCGAGCAGGTTCTCGCCGGGCTCGAGCAGGCCCTTGAACTCGCTGATGTCGAACGCCTCGTATTCGACCGCGAGGCGATCGGAGTGGCTGCGGCCAGATCGCGAGTCCCAGGCGAGATCCTCCTCGGACGGTCCGTTGGCGTCCGTGACGCGGACTCCGTTGATGAACGCGACGAAGCCGTCGTCATACCGCGCCTTCAATCGCAGCGTGTCGATCACCGTGGGATCGTCGACGCTGAACGGTATGCGCACATAGACCGTCGCATTGCTGCCGTGCATCACGTCGAGCACGTCGACGCCGATGAACTCCTCGAAGCCGCTCTGGCGCTCGAATCCGACCCCGCCGGGCCCCTCGGTCCAGGTCAGGTCGTCGAAGTCGCGCTGCGTCCACGTGAGGCCGAGGGTGCCGTCGGCCGGCACGAAGGCGCGCACGGGTGCGTCCCCCGCCGAGAGCGTCATGAAAGTCGAGTCCGTCGACAGTCCGTACGACGCGTCATCGACCTGCGGCGGATAGGCCGGCGGAAACCCCGCGACGACGTTCTGGCCGTCCGGAGAGATCAAAAAGAGCGGCTCACCCGCACCCGCAAGGCGGAAGTTCGTGTGGAGCTCCTCGCCGGGCTCGCGAATGTCCTTCGACGACGCGAACACGACCAGAAACTGGCCGGCCGCGATCGTCACCTCGGGGAAGATCCACTTGCGCAGGTTCTCGCCGTCGTCCGTGAGCGAGTAGCCGGCGAGGTCGACGTCCGCATCGCCGGAGTTGTACAGCTCGATCCAATCGCTGTACTCGCCGTCGCTGTCCTGAAGGGTCGCGTTGTTCAGAGCCTGGAATTCCGAGATCAGCAAGTC
Organism: uncultured Planctomycetia bacterium; assembly: GCA_964392615.1. Classification (GTDB taxonomy): domain Bacteria; phylum Planctomycetota; class UBA8108; order UBA8108; family UBA8108; genus CAYMRB01. The sequence continues at coordinate 5,452 of CAYMRB010000114.1, forward strand.
GCCTCGCGCGGCGCCGGCGACGAAGAGACCTGCGCTCAGAATCGCGACAAGAACGAAATTCCGCATGACGCTACTCATCGAGTCACCCTGGAGTTCGCATGGAAAAAGAGTGAAGGTGGGTCGCGAAGAGTTGGGGCCCGGGCCGGATCGAATCCGCTTCCCGGACGAGACCGTCCAATCCCTTCGGCCTGATCTGGGTCCCATCAGGACCCATCAGACCCACCGCGGCGACGATCCGATCGTCCCCCGACCTTCCATGCTAACCGACAGCTCGAGGTCTCGGAAGCCCGCAACGACAGCCCCCGCCGCAGCCCGGCCCCTGCCGCGACCCGAAAGGGGCACGAATTCCTCGCTGCCCGACTCGCCCGGCGCCGGCCCTGTCGGACGCGACCGGGGCGGTCGCCGCGCGTTCGACACGCCAACGCGCAACGCCGAACGGATTTGGTGGCAGCTCCGTCGCCGATCTCCTCGTGGCGGACACCACGATGATCCCATCGAGGCCGTCCTGCGCCTCGACGACGGAGCTACCCCGGGGCTCGACGTTCGACTGTCGCCGTCCTCGCGCCCACCGCCCCTGGCCCGCAGGGCCTTGTCGTCGTCAGCGCCCCTGGCGCGGCCGCGCCTCGTTGACCGTCAGCGGGCGTCCGCCGAGCGCCTTGCCGCTCAGGGCCTCGATCGCCGCGCGCGCCTCGTCATCGTTGTCCATCTCGACGAAACCGAAGCCGCGAGAACGGCCCGTCTCGCGATCCATGATGACCTTGGCGCTGGCGACCTGACCGTAGGCCTCGAACTCGCCGCGCAGCTCAGCCTCTTCCATGCTGTAGGGGAGATTGCCGACGTAGATGTTCATGAAAATGCTCCCTGACTCCCGTGAAGATACGAAGACAGCCCGCCTCGGGCCGCAGAAGACATCGTGTTCGAAGACTCGAGCCCTTCACTTCCGGGTGGGGTCGTCCACAAATGCGCGTGAACGGCCGCACTGAACAGCTGCCGCGTAGAAGACGTCGCGACCGAACACGGAGCTCTCGAGCAGAGAAGCTCCTGGACTCGAGCCCAAACCGACGATCGACGACCGGGCCGGATCGGGGGGAATCCCCACAGAGTCGGCAGGAAGCCCGGATGGATCGCGCGGAACCGCGGGGCGAACAAGGCTGGAGGCAGGACGGCCATCTCGACGGAAACCAACGGCGCAGTGCGAGCCGAGCGTCGTGCAACGAAGCCCATCGAAACCCCGGACCTACCCAGGGCGGACCTACCCGGATACGCACTTGCGCGACAGGGTAAACCGATAACCAGAACATCTCCAGAACCTTTTGCCTTTTTTTTGACTCGCGGCAGACTGCCCTCTTGAACTCCGGAAACGCCGCACATGACTGCTGACCTTCTCGACGTCCTTCGACGGCGCTTTCGCCTCGAGTCCCTGTATCCACTCCAGGAGCGCATCATTCGCCGCCTTCTCGTCGGAGGCGACGCTCTCGTCGTGCTACCGACGGGCTCCGGCAAGAGCTTGTGCTATCAGCTCTCCGCCCTCGCCATGGACGGCCCCGGCGTGACGGTCGTGTTCAGCCCGCTGATCGCGCTCATGGAGGACCAGGTGGCGACGCTGCGCGCGCGCGGGATCCGAGCGCAGTACATCAACAGCACGCTGCGTCGTGACGAGCGCGAGCGGCGCTACGAGGAGCTAGCGCGCGGCGGCTTCGAGCTCGTGTACGCGACGCCCGAGCGCATGTACAAGGACGAGTTCGTCGCGGCGTTGGATGCGGTTCCCGGCGGCGTGCGGCTCCTCGCGGTCGACGAGGCCCATTGCATCACCAAGTGGGGTCACGATTTTCGCCCCGCCTACCAGGAGGTCGGCGAGTTCCGCGCGCGCCTCGGCTCCCCCACCACCATCGCGTTGACGGCGACCGCGACGCCGGCGGTCCGCCGCGATATCTGGCGCACGCTCGGGCTCGACGAGGACTCGATGCCGCTCTTCGCCGCCGGCCTCGATCGACCGAATCTGTCGTTCGAGACGCGCGAGGTGTGGAGTGAGGACGACAAGATCCGCGAGATCATCGCTGTCGCCAACGAGCGCTCGGGCACGGGCATCGTCTACTGCGCGCTGATCAAGACGATCGACGAGCTCGCCGTCTCCCTGCGGCGTCAGTGGGGCCACGACCGCATCGAGGTGTACCACGGCAAGCTCGATCCGCGCGAGAAGAAGCGGGTCTACGACCGGTTCGCTCGCTCAGCCCCTGACGAGCGCCTGATGCTTCTCGCGACGAACGCCTTCGGCATGGGCGTCGACAAGTCGGGCATCCGGTACATCACGCACGCGCAGATCCCGGGCTCGGTCGAAGCCTGGTATCAAGAGGTCGGGCGTGCCGGCCGCGACGGCGATCCGTCGAGCTGCGTGCTCCTCTACGAGTCGTCCGACCTCGCGATCCAGCAGCAGTTCGTCGATTGGATGAACCCGGGCGGAGATCTCCTCGTCCGCGCATCCGACGTGTTCGCCGATCACCGCGGATCGCACCTCGGCCTCGACGACCTGCGACGAGCCGTCACGGGACGCGATCGGGGTGATCGCCGCGCCGAATACTGCGCCATCGCGCTCGAGAAGGCCGGGGTGATTCGCCCCACGCCCGATCCGGACCGCTTCGAGTTCGTCCGCGCGCTGTCGCCGGACGAGGTCGACCCCGACGAGCTCGCCGAAAAGAAGGAACGCGACCTGCGACGATTGCTCGACGTGCTCGAGCTGACGCGGTCCGACGACATGCGACGCTACGTGCTCGAGTACTTCGCCCTGGACGGGTAGCCGACGCGCCTCGGCCTCCGACTCCGACTCCGACTCCGACTCCGACTCCGACGCCGACGCCGACGCCCCCGTCTCAGCCGAGCTCCTCGCCGGTCGAGCTCAGGGAAAGGCCCGCGTGGAGCACGCCCTTCTGCTGGCGCAGCTCGTCGGCGAATCGCTCGATCCGGCTGGCCTTGCCCTCGACGATGATGACTTCGAGACAGCAGTGGCGGTCGAGGTGGACGTGCGTCGTCGCGACGACCTCGTGGTGGTAGTCGTGCTGGATCGACGTCAGCTTTCCCGCGATCTGGTGCGCGTCGTGCTGGTAGAGCAGCGTGACGGTGCCGATCGTCTCCTCGTCCCGCGACCACCGCCCGCGCACGAGCTGGTCGCGGATCATGTCGCGAACGAACTCCGAACGGTTGGAGTAGCCGCTCTCGCGTACCAGCGCCTCGAGTCGGTCCAACAGCGACTTCTCGATCGACAGGCTCAGGCGGACGAGTTCGGACATCGGCGGCGCTCGCAGGCTCGGTCGGGAATAGATGCGAATGTAGCGGGCGACGTCGCGCGGAGTCAAGGTGCCGAGTCGTCGACATCCGTCGCGAAAAACGGTGGACAGAACCCCCTTGGCGACGCCACGCTGTGCGCGTCGGCGGCGAGAGAGTCGCCGGATGATTCTGCCGTCGACCCCACCGCCGAGGTCCCCGCCGCGATGAAACTTAGGTTCCTGGGTGCCGCACGCACCGTGACGGGCTCGTGCCACCTCCTCGAGGTGCACGGCAAGCAAGTGCTGCTCGACTGTGGCCTGAAGCAAGGCAAGCGCAAGGAGGCGTTCGAGCAAAACCGCCGCTTCGACTTCGACCCGAAGTCGATTCACAGCGTCGTCCTGTCGCACGCTCACATCGATCACAGCGGCCGTTTGCCGCGTCTGGTCGCCGAGGGATTCCGCGGCACGATCTACGCCACGGCGCCGACGCGGGATCTCTGCGAGTGGATGCTGCGCGACTCCGCGCACATTCAAGAGCGCGATATCGAGTACGTGAACAAGAAGCGCAAGCGCAAACACCAGGCGCCGTTCGAGCCGCTCTACACGATCCAGGATGCCGAAGCTGCGCTCGAGCAGTTCGAGGGCATTCCCTACGAACACGAAGTCGAGGTCGCGCCCAAGACGAAGCTCGTGTTCCGCGATGCGGGGCACATCCTCGGTTCGGCGAGCTGCCATCTCGAGATCGAGGAGGGCGACAAGAAACGCGTCCTCGTCTTCACCGGCGACATCGGCCGCGAGGAGCGCCCGATCTTGCGCGATCCCGTGCCGATCGACAAGGCCGACGTGCTGATCTGCGAATCGACCTACGGCGACCGCCTGCACGAGACCGAACAGGACGTGCGCGAGCGACTCCGCACGGTGCTGAAGCGCACGATGGAGCGTGGCGGGAAGGTGCTGATTCCGGCCTTCAGCGTCGGCCGTACGCAGCACTTGGTGCACCACCTCCACAGCCTGTACGAGGATCGCCAGCTGCCCCCGATGCCGATCTTCGTCGACAGCCCGTTGGCGTCGAACGTCACCGAGGTCTATCGCCGCCATGCCGAGTGCTACGACAAGGAAACGCTCGAGTTTCTCGAGAAGCACAAGGATCCGTTCGGCTTCGGACGCCTGACGTACATCCGCGATGTCATGGAGTCGATGGCTCTGAACGACCGCAAGGAGCCGTGCGTGATCATCTCGGCATCCGGCATGTGCGAAGCTGGGCGCGTGCTGCACCATCTCAAGCGCGTCGCTCCCGACCGGCGCAGCACGATCCTTATCGTCGGCTTCATGGCCGAGCACACCCTGGGCCGGCGCATCGTGGACCGCGTCGAGACGCTGAAGCTCTACGGTGACGAGTATCCGCTCGTCGCGGACGTCGAGATGATCCCGGGACTCAGCGGCCACGCCGACCGCGACGAGATGCTCGCGTACCTGTCGCACATGAAACAGCCCCCCAAGCGCACGTACCTCGTCCACGGAGAGGAAGACCAGGCGCTCGCGTTCGCCGAGACGTTGACCGCGCGCGGCTTCCCGCGCGTCGAGGTGCCGGTGCCCGGACAGCGCGTCGGGTTGTAGGCGTTAGCGGCCGGTCTGGAACGGCGCCCCGATCGACCCGAAGTTCTGCGTGCCGACCCGGCCGACGTAGCCGTAGCCCACGCACGTCCAGCGCGCGCCGAGGCCGTTGCGGTGGTGATCGCTCGCTCGGTACCAGCCGCGCACCCAGATGTCCTTCGGATTCGCGTAGCCGATCGCGACGTTCTCGCCGACGCCGCCCGTATAGCCTTCGGCCCTCGCGCGCGTCTGCGGCGTGCCGTCGGGGCCGTTGTGCCAGATCCTGCCGGCCTTGTTGCACTCCTCGCTGTGCTTGCGCGTGGCGCGGCAGAGTCGGGCGTCGATGAAGAGTCGACGCCGGCCCATCATCTCGCGGTAGTCGTTCACGACGACGACGTGCGCCTTGTCGCTCTCCGAGACCCGCTCGTCCGTGAGCTCCGCGTTGTACTTCTCGACGGCGCGGTTGTAGTGGTTCTGGTCGGCGTCCTTGCGGTCGCGAACGAAGCTGCGCAGATCGACGCGCCGGTCGAGGTTGTTGTGAAGATCTTCCAGCGTCGAGTCCGCGTCGCGCTGGAACTCGTGTCGCAGCTCCCGGAAGAGCTCGTCCTCGATCGTGCGCAGCATCTTTGTCTGCGCGATCGTCTTCGGGTCGAGCTGTACGAGATACGAGCCGGCATTGTCCCAGAGCTCGCGAACCTCCGCGACGAGGTCGTCGACCTGCTTTTGGCCGTTCACCACATCGCCCTTGCGCCAATCCGGATGGTTCTCGGGTAGGTAGATCTTGGGATCGTAAATCACCGCGAGAGCTGCGGCCCGACGCTTCTCGAGCTCGGCGCGAGCCTTCCGGAGTCGCGCGTACCCGGTGCGCTGGATGCGCTTCATGATCGCGACGACGGTCTTCGCGTGCACTTCGGCGAGCTCCGCGGCTGCCTGCTGGCGAATCGTCGCTCTCGTCTGACGCGTCAACGCCTTCCCGGCGAGCAGCGCATGCAGTGGCTCGAAGTACTGGCGCAGCTTCTCGTCGCTGCGCGCGGTCCCGAGCTTGTGGACGAGCTTCTTCGAGCGCGCCAGCGCCTCGCGCTGAGCGATCTGGCGCAGGTCCTCCCAACCGTAGCGGGTCGAGTACTTGAACCCGCCCTCGGGCACGCGCCCGAGCCCCCGGACCTCCGCCAGCAGCTCGCCGACCAGGACGTCGGACACCCCGCGCGGCGCGCCGGTCGAACGCAAATAGTCTCGTGTCAGAGCGTCCGCCTCCTTCGTCAGATCGGCGCGGTAGCCGATCTCCGCAGCGAGGAGCAGATCCTCGCCGGCGAGGCACTCGTTCGCGAGCGCGACCAGCGTCGCCGGCGGGATTTTGTCGACCCGCACGTTGCGATCGCCATCCCCGACGCGAATCACCATATTGGGTCCACGCACGGCGAGGACACGACCCTCGAACTCCGGGAACGCGAACGTCGCCTCGTCGAAACAACCGCCGCGGATGCGCGGCACGAGCAGCACGCACAGCTGCCCGGCGAGGGTCTTCGGCTCCTCGACGACTTCAGGCGCCTCGCGGCGCCGACTCGCGATTCTCTCCAAGCGCCGCCGCTTGCGCTCCTCGGCCAACTGCCGTGCTCTCTCACGCTTGGCGGCCTCGCGACGCTCGACGAACGCGCGACGCTCCGACGCGGCCTCCTTCGCGTAGCGCGTGCCAGCGAAGGTCAGGATCGCCCCGTCCCACGCATCGAGCGCCGCGTCGAACTCGCCGGTCGACTCGAGCTCGGCGATCTCGATCCCCGCGTCCCGCCAGTGCCGGCCGATCGCCGCCTCCGTCGTCTCCAAGAAGCCGGCCGCCCACAGCGTCGCAGCGCCGGAGTCCGCCGCGATCGCGTCGGACTCCGCCCGCACGACATCGAGGGCTTCGCCGTAGCGCCTCTCCTCCATCAGCTTCGCGCGCAGCCGACTGAGCGCTTCGCTGCGGTTCCTGATCTCCGTGTCGTGCTGGAGCTGCAGCGTCGTGATCAGATCCTCGAAGCTCTGCTCGTCGCGAGGCAGCTCGGTGTACAGATGGCGCCGTTGCAGCGTCCTGACCGCGCCGATCAGCTCGGACGTGATGCGATCCGCCGCCGCGATGCGCGCCTCGATGATCGAACGGTCACGCAACGCCGCCGTCAGCTCGGGCGACATCGGCGGAGCCGGCTCGGGCTCGCGGTTGACGTACCAATACGCGATGCCGGCGCAGAGGCCGCCGACGATGACGATCGTGACCAGAGGCCCGACGATGCCGACGAGCCGACGGCGGCGAATGCGCTCGGCCGCGAGGTTCTCGGCCTCCTCGCGAGCGGCCTCCGCCTCGAGGTCGATGAGGTCGTTGCCGTCGCCCTCCGCGGCGCCGGCCCCGGGCCGGGCGTCGTCGCTGTCGCTCGCCGCGCTCTCGGAATCGCCGGCGAACTCGGAATCGTCCGGTTCGTCAGCTGAGGCGTCACGCTCCTCCTCGACGGGATCGTCGGCGACCGCTGTGTCGCTCAGACCGGAGATCTCGACCAGCCTCAGAACGGTACTCCCGACGCGCAGCTCCGAGCCCGCGAGCAAGCGCCCGGCCTTCTGTCGCCGACCGTCGAGCGCGGTGCCGTTGGCCGACCCGAGGTCGCGGAACAGCGCGCCATCGTCGTCCCACTCGATCGCGGCGTGACGCCGTGAGGCCTTCGGATCGTCCAGAGTGACCTCGCATCGGGGTGACCGACCGATAGCGACGGGAAACGCGTCGAGCTCCAGCGGATACGCCTTGCCCGCCAGCGGCGACACCTCGAAATGGACACGGGGCTGCATCGGCACCGTTCGACTCCTTTTGCGCGTGCGTTGAGTGCGGCCTTTCGCAAGTACTTGTGCAGACGAGCGAGCCGGTTCGTCCGCTGGCGAGGCGCGCGAAGGAGTCCATGCCGGAGACCCACATTCGACTGAGCCCATCGAAGCCAGCGGGCGAAGGGACCGTTCGCATGCACAATGGCTCGCAAAAGGCCACGCTTACCGAGTCTCGCCGCCGCCGGAGGGAACGTCAAGATCGCTCCCCGCCGCGGCCTTCGACGACCGTCACGCTCTCGCCGACGCGCGGCGGACGGAAGACCTCCACCGACCCGGACGGCCACCGAACGCGGAGGTCATCCACCCGTGTGCCCGGCGCGATCGGTCCGACGCCGAACCGGACCGTCAGCTCGCATTGCGACGCCCAGCTCGAGCCCGACCGTACCATGCGCTCCTGCCGCTTGCCGCCGCTCGTCAGGAACACCCGCGCGCCGATCGCTGCGCGATTCAGCCGGGCTCCCCGCAGACGCACCGTGATCCGGCGCCCCGCGCTGCGGTTCTCGAGGATCGTCGGCGCGGCATCGATGTTGTTGACGACGATATCCGGATCGCCGTCGCCGTCGAGATCGCCGCACGCCGTGCCGCGCGACGATTGCCGGCGCTTCTCCGCTCCCGGCAAACTCGCCGTGCTGTCGTGGAACTTCCCGCTGCCGTCGTTGACAAAGACCTGATTGCGCTGGCGATAGCCGACGCTCGCGCGCACGGCGTCGACCTGCGGCGCGATGTGCCCGTTGGCGACGAAGAGATCGAGATCGCCGTCGCCCTCGAGATCGAAGAAGAAAGTCCCCCACCCGAGGTGGCGGTACGCAGCCGTCCCCAACCCTGCCGGAAACGTCCCCTCGGTCCACAGACCGGTGTCATCGGCCACGTAGAGCGTGTTCGTATCGTCCTCGAAGTTCGTGACGAAGACCTCCGGTCGACCGTCGCCCGTGAGATCCGCGGACGCGAGCCCCATGCCCGCCTGCTCGACGCCATAGTCGTTGTAGGCGAGGCCGAGAAACACGCCGGCTTCGCGGAACCGACGCCCGCCATCGTTCAGGAAGCAGAAGTTCGGATTCGTGTCGTTCGACACGAGCACGTCCGGCCACGCGTCGTCGTTGATGTATGCGATGAGAGTGCCTAGGCCGTAGCTCGGCGGCACACTGCGCACACCCCACTCCTCGCTGACGTCGCGGAACTTCCCGCCGCCTTCGTTGTGAAAGATGCTGTCGGGCGCCGCTACGAGGCCGCCGGGGCCGCAGAAGATCGGCATGCCCTTGTACACGCAGCGGTCGGTGCCGCGCTTCTTGCGCGGGTCCGCGTCGAAGCGCAGGTAGTTCGACACGTAGAGATCGACGCGACGATCGCCGTCGAAATCGGCGAAGCATGCCGTCTGGCTCCAGCGCGGGTCCTCGGCACCGCTCGACGCGACGCGCTCGAACGTCCCGTCGCCCCGGCCGCGATACAGCACGTTCGGCCCCATGTTCGTGACGTAGAGGTCGAGGTGCCCGTCGTCGTCGACATCGGCCACGGCCGCCCCGCTGCCCCAGCCGTGGTCCCCGACGCCGGCAGACTCGGTGACGTCGGTAAACCGCCAGCCTCCGTCGTTCCTCCACAGCTCGTTGCGCGCGGTCTCGTCCGACTCGTCGCCCGGTCGCAGCGGGTCCGCGCCGCAGCTGACGAAGTAGATGTCGAGATCGCCGTCCTCATCCGCGTCGAACAGCGCGACACCGCTGCCGTTGACCTCGGCGATCCAGTCCTTTTCGGCCGTGCCGCAGGCGTGCCGGAACGCGATACCGGTGCGCGCGGTGACATCGACGAGCGTGCCGTCGTCGGCCCGGACGAGCACGCAGACGACGACGGTGACCGCTATCCACGCCGCTCGCGCGCTCGCGCGGACGCTCGATGGGGGATATCGGATCGCGGGGTTCGGCATAGTCGTCTTGTTCGTTCGCTCGGCCCTCGTCACAATACTCGCATGGGCCGACCGCGTCCGGGGGTCTGCTCCGCAGCCCTCCGGAGTCGCTTGTCCGGCCGCGGCGGCCCCTGCGCGCGGAGTTGGAGCTGACCGCTGCGCGGTCGCTCGACTCCGCGGTAACCTCGCCATTGAAACACGATGTTCTCGGCTTGTCTCGGAACCTGGGTTCTGCTCGTCTCATCTTCGGCGACTGCGGCGCTCGCGCCGTTCCCCGAAGATCTCGACGCGATCGAACGACGCGTCGCCGCCGGCGAGTACGGCGCCGCCCTCGCCGCGCTCGAAGCGCTGCCGTCCGCTGCCGGCGGCCTGCGGCGCTGGAAACTGCACGCTCGGTGCGCCTGGGAGCTACGCGACTATCCCCGCTGCGAGACGTCCCTGGAGCTCGCCCTGACCTTCGCACAGCAGCCCGCGGAGCGCGCCGAGCTGTTCGGCCGGCTCGCGAATGCGCTGACGTTCCAGAACCTGCCGGATCGCGCGTCGAAGGCCGCGGCACGAGCGGTCGAGCTCCACGACGTTCCGGCCTTGCGACGCGTCGCGATCGCGGTCGGGCTTCGAGCGCGGCGCTACGACTCGATCGCACCGCATATCGAGGCGGTCCTCCGGCGCGATCCGCGCGACGCGTTCGCGCGCTTCGCGCGGGGCATCGTCCGATCGCGGCGCGGCGATTTCGAACGCGCGGTCGTCGATCTGCACTCGGGCTTTCGAGTGCCGCACGCCCGGCGCGACGCGCGGTTCGAGTCGGCTCTCGCGCTCGGCAAGCTCGGCCGACATCGCGACGCGCTCGAGCTTCTGCTTGAGATCCTCGAGATCGACCCGTGGGACGCCGAGGCGTGCTACCAGGCGTCGCGTCAGGTGCTTCGCGCTCGCGTGCCCGGCGGGGCGCGCACCGCGGCGCGTCTCAATGCGTACTTCGCCGCTCTGCGCGATGCCGAGGGGCGATCGTCGACGACGGAGCACCTGAGTAACGCGGGCCAGGCGGCGTTGGCGGCGTTGCGAGAAGCCGACCGCGCCGCGCGACTCAACGACCACGCCACGGCGATCCTGCGGTTGAAGGAGGCGAGCGCTCTGGCACCGGAATCGTTGCGCATCGCCTACTTCGCCGCGCGCTACTGGACGGCGGCGGGCCTGCTCGCCGAAGCCGAGGCGGCGCTCGAGCGCGCGCGAGCGCCGGCGACCGACGCCGAGAAGGGCGTCTCCACGGCATTGCGAGAGGCCCTCGATTCGCAGCGCGCATCGGTCGCTCGCGCGCCACCGGCGCTGGCGACGGCGCTGGGCGCGCTCGCGACCGCCAGCTGGCGCGACGCAACGCCGCACCTCGAGCGCACGCTGCGCGCCGCGCTATCCGCGGGCGACGATCGGCTCGCCGACCACACGGCGCGCATCCTCTTGGCACATCAACCCGACTCGCTTCTCGCGCTGCGGCGGCTCGTCGACCGAACCGCCGCGCCGAGCTTGATCCTGCCCCGACTGCACTACCTCGCCCGGCTCGTGCGTACGGCCCCTCGGGACGACCGCGCGCGACGGCGATACGAAGGACTCCGCGCCGCGCTCTTCGGACAGGGAGCCGAACAGAAGGGCGCCCGCAACCAGAAAGGAAACGATTGACGTGAACCTGCCTATCGCATGGATCAACGAAGAGCCGATCCGGGACTACCTCAAGGAGGCGATGTGGATCGGCATCCTGCTCGCTGCCGCCATCGCTTCGTTCGCACTCGTGCGCTGGGTGTTGCTGCCCCTCCTGCGCCGAGTCTCCAAAAAGAGCGCCACGGAATGGGACGACATCCTCCTCGACTCGGCGCTCCTGCGGCGCTTGTCGTACCTAGCGCCGCTGTACGTCGTCCACACCGGTGTCGCACACTTCTTCGAGGAGGCGCCGTGGAGCGCCCCCGTGCAGAAAGTCGCGGCTCTGCTGATGGTCCTGGTCGGCACCCTGGCCGTCAGCGCGCTTCTGAACGCGGTCGATCGCATCTATCGCACGTTCGACGTCGCCAGGCACCGTCCGATCAAGGGCTACCTGCAGATCGCGAAGATGGTCGTCTTCGCGTTCGGAGGTGTCATCCTGCTAGCGTTGATCTCGGGCCAATCCATCGGCTACTTCGTGGGTGGCCTCGGCGCCATGACCGCCGTGCTGCTCCTGATCTTCAAGGACACGATCTTGTGCCTCGTCGCCTCCGTTCAGCTCACGCAGAACGACATGCTGCGCGTCGGCGATTGGATCGAGATGCCGGGCCAGAAAGCCGATGGCGACGTGATCGACATCGCCCTACACACCGTCAAGGTGCAGAACTGGGACAAGACCGTCACGACGATCCCGACCTCCAAGCTCATCCAGGACTCCTTCAAGAACTGGCGCTTCATGCCGGAGGCCGGCGGTCGTCGAATCAAGCGTTCGCTGGCAATCGACATGGCGACGGTCCGGTTCCTGACCGACGAGGAAATCGACCGCTTCTCCCGTTTCGCGCCGCTCTCCGACTACATGAAGGGAAAGGTCGACGAGCTCGCCGGTCACAACGAGAAACACTCGCCAGGGCCGGAACTCAAGGGGGACCCGCGGCGGCTGACGAACATCGGCACGCTGCGCGCGTACGTCGAGCACTACCTGAAACATCATCCGCACCTGCACCAGTCCGGCATGACGCTGCTCGTGCGCCAGCTGCAGCCGACGCCGCGCGGCCTGCCGCTGGAGATCTACACGTTCACGAACGACACCGCATGGGTGCGCTACGAGGCGATCCAGGCGGACATCTTCGACCACATCCTTGCCAAGCTCCCCGAGTTCGGATTGCGCGCATTCCAGGAGCCGACGGGCGAAGACGTGAGGAACTCCTATGATTCGGCTTCCTAGATTCGCGAGCCGACGGCTCGCCGTTCTCGTCGCGCTGGTCTCGTCGGTCAGCCTGGAATCAGCAGCCACCGCTCGAGACGGTGTCGCCGACTACGGCAAGGTCGAGCTGATTCGCGACCGATGGGGCACGCCGCACGTCTTCGCGGCTACCGACGCCGGTGCGTTCTACGGACTCGGCCAGGCGACCGCGGAGGACCGCGGCTTCCAGATGCACTACGCGCTGCGCGTCATCCAGGGCCGCCTCGCGGAGGTCGTCGGCGATGTGCAGAAGACGCGACGCCGCGACACGTCGATCGACAGCGACCGCAAGATGCGCACGTTCGGGTTTCACCGCGTTGCGAAGAAACGCGCTCGGGAGCTCGACGCCGAGAGTCGCGCGCTGCTCGACGCGTACTGCCGTGGCGTCAACGATTGGTTCCGCGACCATCGCGACGATCGGCCGGAGCTCTTCGCACGGCTCGGCCTCGAGATCGAGCCGTGGACCCCGGCCGACTGCATCGCATCGTGGTGGCACATCGCGCAGTTCTTCGGCACGGACGGCACGCGCGACCTGCTCGCGTGGCGCCGCGCCACCGGCGACGGACCGCGACCGCCGGGCAATACGCGACCACCCGACGCGACTGACGCGACCGCCGTCGTGCAGGAGTCCGACGTCGATGCATCATGGGTACGCGAGGTTCGCGCGTTCGCGGTGAAACACGGCATCATCGAGGCGACACCGAAGACGCCAGGGGAGCCGGGACCGAAGTTCAGCCATGCGTGGGTCGTCGGGCGCGACCGCACCACGACAGGATCGGCCGTGCTCGTCAGCGATCCGCAGACCATCGTCGGCAACCCGTCGCTCTTCTACGAATTCCACATCCGCGGCAAGACGTTCGACGCGCGCGGGATCGGCGTGGCCGGCAGCCCGATCGTGCTGATCGGCTGGAACCGCCGCGTCGCGTGGGGCATGACGGCACTCGGCGCCGACCAGGCCGACCTCTTCCGCCTCGAGACGGATCGCGCTCACCCCGGGAAGTACCGCTCCGACGGCGAGTGGCGCGACATGCGCACGCTGCGAGAGGAGATTCGCGTCAAAGGAGGCCGGCCGCGACGGCTCGACGTCCGCCTCACCCACCTCGGCCCGGTCGTCACCGAGTTCTGCTTCGCGCGCCCCGGCGATCCGCAGGTAGCGCTGCGACGCGTCCCGCTGTGCGATACGGGCCGTCACACGTTCTCGGCGTCGCTGGCGATGCTGCGCTCTCGCAATGTGCGCGAGTTCCTCGCCGCGCTGGACGGCTGGCGATTCCCGTCCGCCAATGTCGTGTTCGGCGACGCAGCCGGCGACATCGGCTACTCGGTCGTGGGGGCCATGCCCGTGCGCTCCGCGCTCGCTCTCCAAGCCGGTCGAGACGCCCACGACGGCTCGGCGGCGAAGTTCGGCTGGCAGCGATTCGTTCCGCAGCGTCTGTTGCCGCACGTGATGAACCCCGCAGCGGGCGCGATCCTGTCGGCGAACCACCGCCCGGTCGCGTCGTTCTATCCGATCCCGATCGGCATCGTCACGGGAGCGGGTGGCGACACGATCCGCTCGTGGCGTCTGCGCGAGTTGCTGGCGGCGAAGAAGAAGTTCACGCCGCGCGACGTGCTCGACGTCCACTTCGATTCGGTCAATCCGGTGCGGCGCGAGGTCGTCCGCCTCGGCTTCCATCTGCTCGACACGTTGAAGCGGAATCTCTCCCTCGACGCGATCGCGGCGCTCGCACACCTCGAGAAGTGGTACGAATCGGGCGCGTCGGTCGACTTGAACCAACCCGGTGCCGCGCTCGCGCTGGAGATGGACACGTCGTTCCGCTTCGTGAACACGCCGCTGACGGAACGCCACGGTGGCGGACTGTCCGGGCTCGCATCGTTCCTCACCGACACTGCTGCGCGCATCGTCAAGGATCCGAAGGCGCCGCTGGATACGATCGAGGAGGAATTCGTCGACAACGCGCTTGCCCAAGCCTGGCGGCGCGCCAACCAGCTTTGGGGACCGGATGTCGAGCGTTGGGACGAGCGGGCTCGCGCGCGCGTGCGGCAGCGCAAGCTCGGGTACTACGCGAGCCTCGACGGTTTCGGCTCGCTCGATCCGTCACGCGACGTGCAGGTGCCTGGGCTCGGGTGCGTCGATGGCAACACGATCCGGTCGCAGGGCGCGCAGGCCTACACGCAGTGGGTGCCGCTCCACGACATCGACACGGCGCAGTCGCTGTTGCCGATCGGCGCGTCGGAGCGCATCGACGACCCGAGCCGCCTCTCGTCCTACGCCGATTGGGAGAAGGGCGTGCTACACCCGGCGCCGCTGTCGCGCACAGCGGTGGAGAAGATCGCGCGCTCGCGGCGCGTCGTGTCCAGCCCCTGAGAGGCGCGGCGATCAGAGCGCCTCGACGCAGCGCCGGAACTCCGCCGCGCGCTCGCGGTAGTCGCCGAACTGGTTGAAGCTCGGCGCGGCCGGGCTGAGGACCGCGAGCTGCCCCGCGGGCGTCACGTCCGCGGCGATCGATACGGCTTCCGCCATCGAGCCGCACTCGTGACAGCTCGGCGAAGAGTCGCGCCAGCCGCCGCGGCGGACCGCGGCGGGGCCGGTCGCGCCCGGGTGCGGGAGCGCCCCCCCCGGCCGCCCACACCACCGCCCGAGCGGCGGCGGTGACGTTCGAGCCCGTGTCCGGCAGCGCGACGACGTGACTCACACTCGACCGCAGGATCGCGTCGGCGAGCGCGTCGTAGTCGTAGAAGCCGCGGTCGTGCCCGCCGACGATCAGCGTCCCCAACTGCGGTGTGAGAGCGCCGAGCGCCTCGATCGTCGCTTCGGGGATTGTCGACAGCGAGTCATCGATCCACACGACCTCCCGTCGCGTCGCGATGCGGCTCAGGCGGTGTTCGAGAGGACGAAACGCCTCGAGCGCCTCGATGCACGCCGCCTCCGCCGCGCCGAGGTCGATCGCCGCACGAAACGCGAGAGCCGCATTCAGCGTGTTGTGGCGCCCCGGGATCTGCAGTCGAGCTGCGGGCGCGTCCCCGATGCCGCACGGCAACAACTGACCCGAGCCGCTGGCCGCGATCGCCGCAGCGCCGTCGGACTCGGCGTTGAAGTACGCCAGCGCGTCGTCCTCCTGCAGCGCGAAGAGCCGCGACTTCGCCCTGCGATAGGCGTCGACGCTACCGTGCCAGTCGACATGCTCGCGGAAGAACGACGTAACGAGTCCGATCTGCGGCGCCGCCTGCAGATCCTCGAGCTGGTAGCTGCTGAGCTCGAGGACGAACACATCGTCCGACCCGATCGCGCTCCCTAGCTGGCCGATTGCCGGCGTCCCGATGTTTCCCGCGAGCCGGCTTCGCAGCCCGGCCTCCGCAAGCTGCGCGTGCAGCAGCGACGAGGTCGTGCTCTTCCCCTTCGTTCCCGTGACGCCGACGACCGTGGCACCGCGAGCCTTCGCCTCGGTCAGGAAGACACCGGTCGGCGTCGTGACGCGATCCCGCACGCGATCCAACTCCTCGGTGAAGCGAACACCCGGGGAGCGCAGGATGACGTCAAAGCGCTCGAGATCGCGCAAGTAGTCGTCGCCGCTCAGCGCTTCCACATCGCCGGCATCGACGACCGCGCTGTCCATCACGGTCACGTCCGGAGCGGTGAACGACCGCTGCAGCAGATTGACCGTCGCACTTCCCTCGCGGCCGAACCCGACGACGCAGATCCGCTTGTCCTCGAGATCGCCCCAGCGAACCGGAGCCGGGCGAGAGCGTGCGCGTGTGACGGTCATTGCGACTCCGCCACGACCGGGGCCGGCTCACTTGCAGCTTCCCGCAGGAACATCTCGACCGCGACGGCCGAACGGTACTCGGGCCTCTCCGCCAGGAGGTGGAACGCGGCCGCCGTCTCGCGCCGCGAGGCGACGCACTCGAACGGCTTCGTCGGCGTCAGTCCGAGAAGGGCGCGATACGTGTCGACGAGGTCCGGATCGTCGACGAGCGATCGCCCGAAGAGCTCTTCCATCTCCGGCGGATCGAGGAACGGAGCGAACGACACGAATGCCGACGCGCACTTCGGACAGCGACCGCACCAGCGGGAAGCCGTCAGCTCACGCACGCGAGGCTCGCCGATGCGCCAGTTCGTGTTACAGCTCGTCACGAGGGCGATGGAGTCGCGATAGCGCGACGCGAGTGCCGCGCAGATCTCCACACTGCCAAGCGCTCGCAGCGGATTGAGGATCTCGACCGCGGCGCCGACGTCGTCGCGCGCATGCGCGCGAAAGGCCGTCTCGAACGCTGCCGTCTTGCTCCACTGATGATTGACGGCACGGTCACCGCGATACGCGTTCGGCTCGTCGGCGTCCTTCTCGTTGCTCATGCAGAGCGCATCGTAGCCGTGCGCCGCGGAGTAGAGGAGGGCGACGAACGCGATGAACGCGGTCACGGGAACATGTCCGTTGAGCGCTCCAGCGGCGTTGAGCTCGAAGAGAACCGACGAGAGCCGCCGTTCGACTTCGACGAGCGGGAAGTCGAGGTCGCTCGCGATGCGCCGGATCAGCGGGTGCGGTCCGACGCGAAACAGCGTCACGTCGTGCCCCTCCTCGCGCAGCATCTGAGCGGTCAGAATCGAATCCTTGCCACCGCCGAACGGCAGCAGCACGCGACGCGAGAGGGCGGCGCGCTCCGCATCCGGCGCCGCGGCATCGACCGCGTCAGCGTCTTCCGAGACCGGCACGAAGCGCGCTAGATCGCCCGAGGAGACGCGATCGCTGTTCCTGAAGACAAACTCCGCGAGTCCGTCGTGGTACACCGAGTCGAAGAACGCGGCCTGTCGCGCCGTCAGTCGGTGTGGTCCCAGGTCGAAGCTGCCGGGGCACTCGGTCTTGTAGTAGCTGGCGCCGGCGACAATGTGGAGGCCTCGCAACGCGCGCTGGAACTGCGGCGAATCCGTCGTGGCGAACGGCTCCGGAAACCCGAGCTCCTCGCGAAAGGCGATCGCTTCGCCCGGGCCGCCGTCGAGCCGGTAATCCAGCTGCACCGTCGTGCCGCAGCGATCGACGCCAGCGCCGTGAAACGCGAACGATCGATGCCGACGGCGTCTGTGCTCTTCCATTCTTCTTCTCTTCACTCGCGCTCGGCCTCCACGCGGCGAGGGGCACCGCTCGGACCATCAACGGGTGATGATAGCGAAACGAGCCGCGCCGGAAAAGGGGGCGTGTGAGCCCGACACCGACTCCGACAGCCACC
>CAYMRB010000115.1:0-23181 GCA_964392615.1 uncultured Planctomycetia bacterium
GGCGGTCGGCTCGGGCGCCGTGCCGCCGGCTGCAGCATCGCCGTCGCCCGAGTCGTCGAGGCAACCCGCCACCGTGGCGACGAGCAGCGTCACACCGACGAACGACGTCAGAACCTCACGGTGGGGCGAGGCGTTCCGGCAGGCTCCTGCCATCGCGAACTCTCCGGGGACGATTCCTCGACAGCTTCGATCTCGATAGCCGGCTGCTTGGGCAGGATCGGGACGCCGGAGCCCGCCGGCGGCGTGACCTTCGGGGTGGACTCGAGAACCTCGCGCGCGGCGCGGCTGATGGAGTTGTCGTCCGACTCCGCGAGCTCTTCGAGTAGCGGCATCGCTGGCTCGAGAGCCGTTCGGTCGAGCTCGCACAACGCGCTGACGGCGTGCTCGCGCACGACCACGTGCGGGTCGGCGAGCAAGTGAACGAGATCCTGGACAGCCGGCGTCGCGTCCTCGCCGAGCCACTCGAGCAGGAACGCACACCAGGAGCGCCGCGTCGGCGATGGACCGCGCGTGCCGATCACCAGCGCCGGAACCGCGTCGGCGCCGAGACAGACGATCGCGTCCCGCGCGTAGTCGAGCACGACCTGATCGGGCTCGCCGAAGAGCTCGACGATTTCCCGAGCTCCCGCCGGCCCCATGCGCACCAGCGCGGTCGCGGGCCACACGTCGTTCCACCAGACGCTCTTCATGCCGTCGTCTGCGGTTCTTGCGAACTGCAGCGGGCTGGGCAGCCGCGGATGGGCCGCGTGCAGGCGCTGGCGCTCCGCAAGCAATCGACCCCGAAGCCAGCGAGCAGCGCGTGTCGATTCGCGCTCGGCGAGCTTCTCGAGAGCCTCGTCGCGAACGGCGGGGTCGTCCGACTGCAGCTTGCCCATGTACCAGCGCTCGACGATCGTGTCGAGGTTCACCCAGGTGAAGCCCGCGAGCGTCCCGAAGACGAGCAGCCCGAGCCCGCCGGCGACGAGCCGTCCGCTACGTCGCGTGAAGCGGCTCACGACAGATCGGGGAACGTGTACGGCACGCGGCACTCGCGTCGCACGAGCTGGTTCGCTTCGGGATCCCCGACGAACGTCTCGGTCTTCGCGTCGAACTCCAGCCTGCGTCCCCCGACGCGATACGCGATGTTGCCCATGTGGGACAGCGCCGCGCTGAGGTGCCCCTCCTCGATGTCCGCGTTCGGTCGCTTGCGACTGCGGATACACGCGACAAAGTCGTCCTTGTGCGGCGCATCCGGGAAGCGTCCGTGCATGCTGTCGGTGACCTTCATGCCGCTCGTGTAGACTTCCCAGCCGCCGCCGTGGCGTCCGAGCACCATCATCTGCTTCGTGCCGTAGAGCTCGATCCGCGTCGCGTTTTGCAGCCACGGCGGAAACGAGTCGCCACTGCGGTTCTGCCAGTTCGTCTTCGCCATGTACGGGGCGTACTGCGTGAGCTCGAACGACATGACCATGCCGTCGAACTCGAACGTCGCGACCTGCGTATCGGGGACGTCGCGGTCGTCGTCGAATCCGAGGTTGCCGCCGACGGCGTGCACTGTCTTCGGCGCGCGGACGCCGGTGAGCCAGCGGGCGATGTCGAGCTGATGGCTCGCGTCGTTTCCCATGTCGCCGCCGCAGTACTCGAACCGGTAGTACCAGCCGCCGTGGAAGTGCCCGCGGTTGAACGAGCGCTTCGGCGCCGGGCCGAGCCACTTGTCGTAGTCGACGCCGGCCGGCACGTCGCTGTCAGCCGGCACGCGAATCGGCCCGCCCGCCTTCAGGTTGCACACCCTGCAGAACGGAATCGCGCCGAGGCCGCCCTTGCGGATGTATTCGGCCGCGTGGATCACGTACGGGGCGCTGCGATTCTGTGTGCCGGCTTGCACGACGCGGGAGTAGCGCCGCGCCGCCTTCACCATCTGGCGGCCCTCCCAGATGCTGAAGGACGCCGGCTTCTCGACGTAGACGTCCTTTCCGGCCTGACACGCCAACACCGTCGCGAGCGCGTGCTTGCCAGTGATCCGGTGTCGCGACGATGACCGCGTCGATCGACCGATCGTCGAGAAGTCGTCGCAGGTCGGAGAAGCTCTGCGGCTTCCGCCCTTGCGCCTTCTCGAGAGAGCCGGCGAGCGATCCGGCGCGTCCGGTGTCGCAATCGCAAGTGGCGGCGACGTCGCAGTCGGGTCGCGCGGCGAAGTCGCGGCTCAAGCGCGAGCCGCGTCCCCCGGCGCCAATCGTACCGAGGACGATCTTCTCGTTCGGCGACTCCGATCGCACCGGCGAACGCGCGCTGAGCGCGGCGAGGCCAGCCGAGAATCCGAAGACCCTGCGTGAGCTCTTCCCTACGAACTGGCGCCGAGTAAGCGGGTCCATCGATCGTCCTCCGTGTGACCTCGGGATGCTTCGGTGGAGCCGGCGAGTCGCCGAGCTCAGTCGGCCTCGAGTATAGCCGATGTCGACCGCTGACGGATCGAGGCGCTGTCGGCAACGATCGTGGTACGATGTCGCCACCCATTTTCGTGACGAGGACGAGAACATGAACGACAGAACTCCGCGTATTCGGCGCCGCGCGTTCCTGCACGCTGCAACGACTGGTGTGGCGGGCGTCGGGCTGATGGGCGCCGGGCCGGCCATTCGAGCGCAGGACCCGGCGAAGAAGTACCGCACGGCACTCATCGGGACCGGGTGGTGGGGCAAGAACATCCTCGGTGAGGCGATGCGAGCGGGGTCGTCGAAGATCGTCGCGTTGTGCGACGCCGACCGTCGCTTTCTCGACGGTGCGGCCGAGCTCGTTCAAAAGACGACCGGCGATCGGCCGAAGAAATACGGCGACTACCGCGAGCTTCTGAAGAAGGAGCGCCCGGAGATCGTCATCGTCGCGACACCGGACCACTGGCACCCGCTGCAGACGATCGCGGCCGTCGAGGCCGGCGCGCACGTCTACGTCGAGAAGCCGATCAGCCACACGATTCGCGAAGGCCGCGCGATGGTCGAGGCGGCGCGCAAGGCAAAGCGCGTCGTCCAGGTCGGCACGCACCGTCGGATCTCGCCGCACAACGTCTCCGGATACGAGTTCGTGCGCTCGGGGAAGCTCGGCAAGGTCGGCATGGTGCGGGCATTCGTCCACTACGGCGGCGGGCCGGAGAAGCCGATGCCGAACATCGAGCCGCCCCCGGAGCTCGACTGGGACATGTGGTGCGGTCCCGCGCCGAAGCGTCACTTCTGCTCGCACTATCCGAGCAAGTGGGGTCGGGGGCTCCACCCGAAGGGCTTCCGCAACTACCTCGACTACGCGAACGGCACGCTCGGCGATTGGGGCATCCACTGGCTCGATCAGATCGTTTGGATCCTCGGCGAGAAGTGGCCGCGCCGCGTCTTCTCGACCGGCGGACGGCCGATCGCCGGACCGGCGGTCTACAACGAGAAGGAGCAGACGACCGACGCGCCGGATCACCAGGTCGCGAGCTTCGAGTTCGAGAACTTCACCGCGGTCTGGGAGCATCGCCGATTCGCGGCGAACAACGCCGAGAAGGGCGAGAACGTCGGCTGCTACTTCTACGGCACCCAGGGCACGCTCCACATCGGCTGGCAGGACGGCTGGGTGTTCTATCCGCAGAACAAGGGCAAGGCGCCGATCGTCCAGAAGGCGCAGCTCAACCAGCCGGACGCCCAGAACATTCGAGAGCTGTGGGCTGACTTCCTCGCGGCGATCCGCACCGGGAAGAAGCCGGTGTGCGACATCGAGGAGATCTACTACTCGACGAATCTCAGCCTCCTCGGCATGTTGTCGTACAAGCTCGGCCGCAGCGTCGAGTGGGACGGCGCGAAGGAGACGATCGTCGGCGACGCCGAAGCGAACCGTCTGCTCGAGCGCGAGTACCGCGGCGAGTGGGAGTATCCCAGAGCATGAGGTAGCAGCCTGTTGCCCGAGTCGCCCGAGTCGCCCGATCCGTTCGAGACGACGCGCGAGACCGCGCGGCTGACCATTCGTCGTGCGACAGAGGTCGATCGCTCGGACGTCGTCGGGATCTTGCACTGCGAAGTCGCGACGGAGTTGCTGCTAGCCGATCAGTTTCCACCGTCGGCGGAGGCGGCCCAGGCGTACTTCGAGATCGTCGCGGCCGTGCCGCCCGGCGCGGACCGCGACCCGATCATCGACCGCGTGCTGGTCCTGCACGAGAGGAGGTCGCGTCGGTTTCGGGGCGTCGTTCGCTTGCGGCGGCTGAAGCACAAGGGTGGTGCGTGGGACTGGGACGTCGTCTGGATCCTGTCGCCGACAGGCCGCGGCCGCGAGCTCGCATTCGAGGCGCTGCGGGAGGTGCTGAGCCAGTTCGCGCGGCGAGGAGACGTGCGGAGCTTCCGGGCCAAGATCGCGTCGTGCAACGCGTCGGCTCTGGCCCTCGCGCGCCGGCTCGGCATGACGGTCTATCGAGAGGGTCAGGAGACGCACCTCGGGACGCTGGCCGAGCACCGCGGCATGGGGAAGAGCATCGCGCCCGGGCTGAGCCTGCTGGCGGACGACGTCACGCATCTTCACGTGTTCGCGGATGAGGTGCGGCGTCGGTTTCCGTTGATCGTGACGGACGAGTGACGGATCGGGCAGGGGGGCGGATCGGCGCCTACTATGTCGTAGGGGTGCGGTTGGGATGTGTTACCCTTGGAGGCGTCGGAATAGGGATCTGAACGCACGCAAGGAGAGCAGTCATGACTCAGCGGGTGTTGATGCTGTCGGCATTGTTGTTTGCCGTATCGGCGGTTCGTGCCGATGTCGTGAATCACTGGGCACTCGACGAAACCGAGGGGCTGACGGCCGCCGGGCGCGATTGCGCCGGCAACGGCGAGCTCGTCGGCTTCGACCTGAATGACGATACGCAATGGGTCGAGGGGCAATTCGAAGGCGCGCTCCAGCTCGGCGTGGACGGAATCTTCGACGATCGCGTCGTCGCCGACCTGGCCGCCGTCAGCGCCGCCGCAACGGGCGGCTTCACGGTCTGTATGTGGATCAATCCGGGCGAAGCGATCCTCAACCTCGGCGAGTACCAGCTTCTGGCCACTCCGGGCGATGCGGTCGGGTTCACGATCATGAACGAGGACCTCGAACTCCGCCACGACCGCGTGCTGCTCTTCTGGGATGGTAACCTGCCGGACCTTCACGTCGGTACGACCACGCTCGAGCCCGGCACCTGGTACCACGTCGCGATCACGTCGGGCGGCGCCGACGGCGACAAGCTGTATTACGTCAACGGTGAGCCCGAGGACCAGGCGCTGCTCCGGCCGTCTCAGGGCGGCACGCAGGGCTTTCACCCCGGTACGCGCGATGGTTGGGGAGCCGGTCAAGGCGCGATCGGCGCGTTGGTCGGCGGGCAGCGCGGACACGATACGATTATCGATGACGTCCGCATCTACGACGAGGTCCTGACGGCCGACGACCTGCTCGACATCATGGACACCCCTCCGGAGCGCGCGCCGGAGATTCGCAATGTGTCGCCCGCGGACGGCAACGCGTTCCACGATGCCGGCGACGGCCTGCAGTTCGACGTGTTCGCGATGGCCGACGGGGCGACCATCGCCGTCGAGGACATCGCCCTGATCCTGAACGGCGAGGACGTGTCGGGCGATCTGACGACCGGCGGCACCGAGACAGAGCGCGAGGTCTCGTACGACAGCCTCGAGGAGGGCGAAGCGTACGTGGCGCTGATCGAGGTCGTGGACAGCAACGGCTCTCGCGTGTGCGTGACGCTGTCGTTCGGCACGCTGACGGAGAACGTCGACGGGCTCGTGCATCACTGGGCGATGGACGAGGAGTCCGGCCTTCTCGCCCGCGACACGGGCATGGCGCGCACCGGCGACCTGATAGGCTTCGAGAACAACGACGACTCGCAATGGGTGCAAGGCATCTGCGATCAAGCGCTCGATCTGGGCGCGGACGACACGATCAACAACTACGTCGAGGTCGAGATCTCCGCGGTCGACACGTTCGTCGACGGCGGATTCACCATCGCGATGTGGCTCAAGCCCGGCGAGCAGATCCTCAATACCGGCGAGTTCCAGCTTCTGAGCACGCCGGGTGACACCGTCGGCTTCACGATCATGAACAACACGTTCGATGGCGAACTCATCGACCGTGTGCTGCTCTTCTGGGACGGCAGCCTGCCCGACCTGCACGTCGGCACGACGACCCTCGAGCCGGGCAATTGGTACCACGTCGCCATCACGTCGACGGGCCCCGGCGGCGAGAAGCTGTACTTCGTCAACGGCGAGCTCGAGGAGGAGCGCCTGATGTGGCCGTCGCAGGGCGGCACGCCCGGCTTCCACCCCGGCACGTCCAGCGGCTGGGGCGAAGGGGTCGGGCGGATCGGCGCGTTCGGCGCTGGAGGCCGCGCGCACGACTCGGTCGTCGACGACGTGCGCATCTACAACCGCGCTCTCGACGAGGGCGAGATCGCCGACGTCATGGAGGAGTGCGATCCGCTCCTGTGTGATCCCCTGGTCCTCGAGGATCTGTCGCCCGCGGATGGCGAGTCCTTCCACGATGCGGCGGCGGGTCTGGAACTCGAGGTCAGCACGCCGAACGGCGCCGTCGGCTTGGCAATCGATCCCGACGGCATCCAGATGATCGTCAACGGAACCGACGTCAGCGGCGATCTCGAGATCGGCGGCACGGGTGCGCAGCGCGTCGTGACGTACGGCGGGCTCGAGCCGGACACCGCATACGACGTCGAGATCAGCATCACCGACGGTTGCGCGAGTCTCGAGCGTCGCATCACGTTCGGCACGTTCGAGCTCTGCGATGATGACGATCCGAGCCTCCGGCACCGGTGGAAGCTCGACGAGACCTCCGGCTCGTTCGCGCTCGATTGCGTCGGCGGCGCTCTCGGCACGCTGGTCAACTTCGACGACGAGGACGACTCGCGGTGGGTCGACGGAATCGTCGACGGGGCGCTCGACTTCGGTGCTGACGGTTCGCTCAACAACGCGATCGACGTCGATCTCCCGGCGCTCGCCGCGCTCGACACGGGCGGCTTCACGGTCGCGATGTGGATCCGTCCCGGCGAGCAGATTCTGACGGCGGGAGAGTACCAGCTGCTGCGCGCTCCCGGCGGCGGCATCGGCTTCACGATCATGACGCGCGAGAACGAGGGCTTCCTGCACGAGCGGGTGCTGCTGTTCTGGGACAGTAGTCTGCCAAATCTGTACCTCGGGACGACGACGCTCGAGCCCGATCAGTGGTACCACGTCGCGATCACGTCGACGGGCGCCGGCGGCGTCAAGGAGTACTACGTCGACGGTGTCCTCGAGGAGAAGGCGCCGTTCTTCCCGTCGCAGCTCGGCGAGGACATCGCGACTGCGGACGGCTGGCCGGCCGGCAGCGCGCGCCTCGGTGCGAATATCGGTCTCCAGGGGCGCAACCACGACACGGTCTACGACGACGTGCGCATCTACGAGGTGGCGCTCGAGGAAGATGAGATCGCCGAGATCGCCGGAATCGATCCGCCTCCCGAGGGAGTCGGTCCGTTCGTCCGCGGCGACTGCAACGGTGACGGCAACGTCATCGGCCAGGTCGGCGACGCGGTGTTCGTGCTCAACTTCAACTTCACGGGTGGCCCGAGGCCCGTGTGCATGGCCGCGTGCGACTCGAACGCTGACGGCAACGTCATCGGACAGGTCGGAGACGCGATTTACACGCTGAACTTCAACTTCCTGGGTGGCCCCGCGATTCCGGAGCCGTTCCCGAACTGTGCTCGCAGTAACGATCCGGCCGACGTCGCGCTCGGCTGCGAGACGCCACTGGCGTGTCCGTGACGGTTCCATTGTTGCAGCTGATTCGTCGCGAGGTCGTCGCGGTGCTCGCGGTCCTCTTGACCGTCGGGCACCTCGACGCCCTCGTGATCTCCGAGATCCATTACCACCCTCGTGGTGGCAACGACGCGCTCGAGTTCGTCGAGATCTCGAACGAGAGCGCCACGCCGGAGGACATCTCCGGATACCACTTCTCGAACGGCATCGTCTTTCAGTTCGGTCCGGGGACCATCCTCGGCAAGGGCGAGTCGATCGTCGTCTGCGCCGACGTCGCAGCGGTACGCGACCGCTACGGGATCGACAACGCCGTCGGCAACTTCTTCGGGCGGCTCGACAATCGCGGCGAGCGCCTGACTCTGGCGAACCAGGTCGGCATCGAGGTGGCGAGCGTTCGCTACCGCGACGAGGGGAAGTGGCCCACGGCCTGCGACGGGACCGGTCACACGTTGATGCTTCGCGACATGAAGCTCGACGCGTCGGAGCCCGAGAGCTGGATGTGGAGCCCGCAGCTCGGCGGCTCGCCGGGACGGCTCGAAGAGGACGACGGCCCGGGAGGCGTGGAAGAGCTTGTCCTTCTCGATACCGGTGACGAGTGGCGCTTCGCCCGCGGCACGGAGCCGTTCGCGCCGGGCGGAACTCCGTGGTGGAGCCCCGAGTTCGACGACGCGTCGTGGGATGCGGGGCCGGCGGGTTTCGGCTTCGCGGACGGAGACGACGAGACCGTCCTCGACGACATGCGCAACGGCTACTCGACGGTTGCGTGTCGCGCGTCGTTCGAGTTGACGGCGGACGATGTCGCGGCGGGCGACGTGACGCTGTCGATGCTCTACGACGACGGGTTCTGCGCGTATCTCAACGGAACGCGGTTCGCAGAGGCGAATTGTCCGGACGATGTCGGCCACGACTCCCTGGCGACGGGCGGTCACGAGGCCAACGACGAAGAGACGTTCGCGGCGCCGTCCGAGCTTCTCGTCGCCGGCGTGAACGTCATCGCGATCGTCGGACTGAACGTGACGATCGACAGCACGGACTTCAGCCTCGGGCCTCGCGTGCTTCTCCAGCGGCGCGATCCTCCGGCCGGATCGTCCGACGGTCGACCCGTATTCAACGAGCTTCACCGTTCGGTCGCGCAGGACTCCTGGATCGAGCTGTTCAACCCGAGCTCTCAGGGTGTCAACCTCGAGGGATTCACCATCGCGACCGATCCCGGCGGCGTCGACGCGTATGCGATTCCAGCGGGAACCGCTCTCGCGGCGGGCGGATTCCTCGCCATCACGGATGCCGTCAGCGGGCTCGATCTGTTGGTGCCCGAGGTGCGGATCTTCCTGAGCAACCCACGGGGGCTCGTCGTCGCAGCGGCGACTTTCGATCGAACACTGCCGCCCGAGCGCGAGGGCGAGGACTACTCCGAGGCGTTGTTCCCGGATGGCGGATCGATCCATTGGGTCACGCTGACGGACACTCGCGCCGCGCCGAATCGGGTCGACGCGGTGACGGATGTCGTCATCAACGAGCTCTTCTACCACCCGCCGGAAGATCGCCGCGGCGAGTTCATCGAGCTCTTCCATCGCGGTGCGGACGCCATCGACCTGTCGGGGTATCGCTTCTCCAAGGGCGTCGGCTACACCTTCCCTCCCGGCACGACATTGGAGGCCGGCGAGTACCTCGTCATCGCGGACGATCCGACGTTGGTCGAGGAGCAGCACGGCATCTCCGGCGTGCTCGGGCCGTTCGAGGGGCAGCTGTCGAACGAAGGCGAAAACGTCCGTCTCGTCGACGCCTGGGGCAATCTTGTCGACGAGGTCCGGTACTTCGACGGCGGGACCTGGGCGCTCTCGGCGGACGGTCGGGGATCGAGCCTGGAACTGATCGATCCCGCACAGAACAACGAGGTCGGTCTCGCATGGGGAGGGAGCGACGAGTCGAACAAGTCGCGCTGGGAGCGACTCAGCTACACGGTCGACGACTATCGACCCGCGTCGCAATCCGAGCTCCATCTGCTTCTCGTCGAGCGAGGATCGTGTCTCATCGATGAGGTCTCCGTCCGGCGAGCCGGCGGTTCGAACCGCATACCCAACGCCGGCTTCGAGACGTCGACGTCCGGGTGGCGGATCGAGGGCACGCACCAGGACTCGCGGCGGGTGACCTGGGACGCGCGTGCCGGAAGCGCCTGTCTCGAGCTCAACGCATCCGGAAAGGGTGACACGTCGGTCAACCGGATCGAGATCGACACGTCGCCCGCGTTGACGCGCGGCAGCTACGAGGTGTCGCTCTGGGCGCGCTGGCTCGGCGGCGCCAGCGTGATCGTCGGCCACGGCGAGTTCTCCGCCGGCCCGTGGGGCGGTCGACCCGGACCGTCGACGAATCTCTCGGGGAATACGCTCGGCGGTCGCATGCGGATGACCGTGCCGCAGAATCTGGGCACTCCCGGCGCAGAGAACAGCCTGCGGCGGCTCTTGATCGCCGCGACCGGCAGCGGCAACCTCGGCCCCGTCATCTGGGATGTGTCCCACTCGCCGGCCGCTCCCGACGAGACGGTTGCTGTCGAGATCGCGGCGAGGGTCGCCGATTCCGATGGGATCGCCGCGGTGCGCGCCTTCTACCGCGAGCGCGATGCCGGCGGCGCGTTTGATTCGATCGGGCTGACTCCGACGGGCGACGGGTCGTCGGAGGATGGGCGATACGCGGGTCAGCTGCCGACGTTCCCACGGAGTCGCAAGGTCGTGTTCTTCATCGAAGCCACCGACCGCACGGGGATCGCGCGGCGATTCCCGCTGGACGCTCCGGATCGAACGCAGCTCTTCCAAGTCCTCGCGCCGCAAGGCGGCTCGTTGGATGCGGTGTCGCTGGTCGTCGACGATGCTCGACACGACGAGTTGCGGACGCGACGACTTCACTCGAATCATCTGATCGATGCGGCGTATGTCTTCAACGACGAGGACATCCACTACAACGTCGGCATCAGGTACCGCGGCAGCCCGTGGGGGCGACCGGGCCGCAACAGCTACCGCGTTCGGTTCACCAAGGACAACGTTTCCCGCTGGGGAGTGCGCGCGGTGAACCTCAGCTCGCGGTTGAATGGGCCGGTCGAGGCCGCTTCGTACTTCTTGACCGGGCGTGCAGGGACGCCGGAGAAGCCCGCTTCCGTCCCGATGTATCGTTTCGTCAGGTCGCGGCTCAACGGCTCGTCGCTCGGTATGCAGCGCTTCATCCAGCCCGTCGACCGAGACTACATGGAGACATGGTTTCCGGGCTCGGACGGACCTCTTCTCAAGGCCGTCGCGCGTCTCGCCTTCAACGATTCCGGCGAGCGGACACACTACGACGGCGCGTCGTTCGACTATATGGAAGAGAGTCCCGAGAACTACCGATTCTACTACTATCAGGTCACGAGTCGGAGCCGCGACGACTGGACGTCGCTGGCCGAGCTGATGCGCGTCATGGATCCTCGTGAGACGGGGAACGCCGAGCACGACGTGCAAATCGGCGAGATTCTCGACGTCGAGGGCTTCCTGCGCGTGATGGTGCCGCGCGTGTTCGTGAGCGATTGGGACACCCTCGGCATCGGGCAGGGTCACAACGCCTACCTCGCGTTCGACACGCGCGACGGGCTGTGGGAGACCATGCCGTACGACTACAACCAGGCGATGCCGAGCAGCCAGCTCAACTTCCCGGTGTTCCCGACGTTCGATCGCGGCTGGGCGCGTCTGATCTCGCGACCGCAGACGCGGCGCGTCTACGTGCGGATCGCGTCGGAGTTCCTCGCCGGATACTGGTCGACGGAAACGGCGGGGCCCTGGTTCGACGCGATGCAGCGCGACCTCGGCATCTCGATGGGCGAACCGCGAAGCTTCGTCTCGTCTCGAGGCAGGATCATCGAGGGTCAGCTGCGGTCGTTCAGCGAGGTCCCGTTCCGCATCAGGACGAACGGCGGCGACGACATCACGGTCGACGAATCAACGATCGTGCTCGAGGGCGAGGCTCCGGTCGAGATCGCGACGATTCTGTACTCGCAGAGCTCCGGCGAGAACGTCGAGCTGTTGCCGACCTGGGAGACCCCGAATCGGTGGCAGGCGCGATTCACCGTGCCCATCCGGAACAACGAGTTCAGCTTCCTCGGCTTCGATGGCTCCGGAGGACTCGTCGCGACGGCCGCCATCACCGTCACGAATACGTCCGTGGAAGACTCAGGCTTCACTCGCGGTGACGCGAACGGTGACCAGTCGGTTGACCTCAGCGACGCAGTGCGCGTCATCTTGCACCTGTTCGGCGGACGCGGCATCGACTGCGCGGACGCGGCGGATGTCGACGACAACGGGCGTCTTGACTCGAGCGATGCGATCGGTCTTCTCGACTATCTGTTCCGATCCGGAGAAGCGCCTCGACCGCCGTTCCCCGGCAGAGGAGACGACGCCACGGCTGATCCTCTCGGCTGCGAGCGGTAGTCCCCGTAGAGACCCGTAGAGAGCAGCGCCTGGCGCAGGCGTGAGCGAAAGGGAGAGCAGAGCGATGACCAGCGGATGCTGCGGCGATGGTAGCTGCGACGGCGGACCGAGAAGCCCTTCGCGACGTGATGTGCTGAAGCTTGCAGCGGTCGGCGCTGCCGGCTGGGCATCGCTTCCGATCATGGCCGGGCCGTTCGACGAGAGCGACTTCGCCTCCCTGATCCCCGCCGACAAGAAGCTCGATCCGGCATGGGTCGCGTCTCTGTACGCTCGTGGCGAGCCGCAGGTCTACTCGGCGCAGCGCGGCGAGCTTCGGCACATCGGCATGCCGATCGGCGGCATCGCGTGCGGCCAGCTCTACCTTGGCGGCGACGGCCGGCTCTGGCATTGGGAGATCTTCGACTCGCGCACGCACTCCGGCTACGGCGATTCGCGCTATCGACCGACGGTGCTCGGCGGTCACTACGCGAATCCGATGGCTGTCGAGAGCCCGGTCGAGCAGGGCTTCGCGTTGCGCGTGGCCGCCGGCGGCGACGAGACCACGCGCCGTCTCGATGCGCGCGACTTCGCGGATATCCGGTTTCGCGGCGAGTATCCGGTCGGACGAGTCCAGTACCGAGACCGGCAGCTGCCGGTCGACGTCGACCTCGAGGCGTTCTCGCCGTTCTGTCCGCTGAACGTCGAGGACTCGTCGCTTCCGGCGACCCGCATGCGGTTCACCGTGCGCAATCGGAGCGAGCAGGCCGTGTCGATTCAGATCGCGGGTTGGCTCGAGAACGCGGTCTGTCCGGAAATCGACGATCCGAGCGCGGGGGACCGGGTGTTTCGAGTCGCGCATCGTACCGGGCGCGTCTCCCTGTTGCACAAGGTCGCATCGCCAGAGTCGACGCGGTCCGAGCTCCGACCCGATATCACGTTCGCTGACTTCGAGGGCGGCGACTGGGCCGGCTGGACGGTCGAGGGCGAAGCATTCGGCAGCCGCCCGTTCCGCGTCGACGAGCTCGCGCCCCACGATCCGATCTCCGGCGTGCGCGGCAAGGGGCTCGTCAACTCGCACAACACGCGCAAGGCCGGGCCGAACTCGCCGGCGTCGGACAAGCTCGTCGGTCGGTTGCTGAGCCCGGAGTTCACGATCTCTCGCGACTACATCTCGTTCCTCATCGCCGGCGGGTCCCACCGCGAGCGCACCGAGGTGCGGCTGCTGGTCGACGGCAAGCAGGTCGCGGCGCGAGTCGGCGACGACACGATCCGGCTCAAGGCGACGTTCTTCGACGTACGCAAGCTCGCGGGACGCAAGGCGCGTCTCGAAGCGGTCGATCAGCACACCGGCGGGTGGGGACATATCGTCTTCGACCACATCGTGTTCACCGACGAAGCGCCGTCGCCTCTCGAGAGGAGCTCGGGCTACGGATCGATGGCGCTGAGCCTGCTCGATTCGGACTACAGCCCGCTGGCGATTCACGTCGACGATCCGGTGGACGCGAAAGCTCTCTTCGATCGGCTGGCCACCGGCCGCAGGGACGACACGAAACGGCGCCCCTTCGGCCAGCGGCTCATCGGCGCGCTCGCGGCGCCGCGGGTGACGCTCGAGCCGGGCGAGGAGCGATCGTTCACGTTCCTCGTCACCTGGTTCTTCCCGCTCTACACGCAGGGGCGCGGCGAGATGGGCGCGATCACCGGCTGGGGCGGCTTGAAGCGACACTATGCGAACCGCTTCGACTCGGCCGACGCCGTCGCCGCGTACGTGACGAAGCACCGCGAGCGACTCGAGAGCCAGACGCTGGAGTGGAACCGGACCTGGTACGACTCGACGCTCCCGTACTGGATGCTCGATCGCACGTTCGTCGCGCTCGACTGCCTCGCGACACAGACGCTGCATTGGTTCGACAACGGGCGCTTCTGGGGCTGGGAGGGCACGAACTGCTGTCCCGGCACGTGCCAGCACGTGTGGAACTACGCGCAGGGTCTGGCGCGCATCTTCCCGTCGATCGAGCGCTACCTGCGCGAAGAGGTCGACTTCGGCCTCGCGTGGAAAAAGACCGGCGAGCTCGGCTACCGGGCCGAGACCGCGATGCACGTCGCACACGACGGTCAGGCGGGCACGATCATCCGCGCGTATCGCGAGCACCAGATGAGTGCGGACGGCGCGTTCTTGAGGCGTCGCTGGCCGCGCATCAAGAAGGCGGTCGAGTACCTCATTCGCGAGGACGGCGACGATAACGGTCTGCTCGAGGGGCGCCAGTACAACACGCTCGATGCAGCGTGGTACGGTCCGATGGGCTGGCTGAGCTCGCTCTACCTCGGCGCCGTGAACGCGGGGCGGGCGATGGCCCGCGAGATGGGCGATGACGGGTTCGCCGTGCGCTGCGAGCGCATCCTCGAGGCCGGCAGGCGGAACATCGTCCGTGAGCTTTTCAACGGCGAGTACTTCATCCATCGACCCGATCCCGCGCACCCGGAGGCGATCAATACGAACGACGGCTCGGAGATCGATCAGATCATGGGCCAGAGCCTGATGGGACAGGTCGGTCTATCGCATGTGATTCCGCGCCGCGAGACGGTCTCCGCGCTGCGGTCGCTCTGGAAGTACAACTTCGCGCCGGATGCCGGGGCGTATCGCAACGGCATGCAGCAGCAGATTCCGGGGGGGCGCTGGTACGCGATGGAGGGAGAGGCCGGGCTGGTGATGTGCACGTTCCCGCGCGGCGGCGCCGACAAGGCGGTCGGACGGCGCAAGGGCGATCTCTTCGCAGCGTACCTGAACGAGTGCATGAACGGATTCGAGTACCTCGCCGCCGCCGGCATGGTCGCCGAAGGGCTCGTCGAGGAAGGGCTCGCGTGCTTCCGCGCCGTGCACGATCGGTATCACGCGACGCGGCGCAATCCGTACAACGAGATCGAGTGCTCCGACCACTACAGCCGCTCGATGGCGAGCTACGGCATCTACATCGCGCTGTGCGGGTACGAATACCACGGCCCGCAGCGACACCTCGGCTTCGCACCCCGACTGAGCCCCGAGCGCTTCCGCGCCGCGTTCACGGCGGCAGAGGGCTGGGGGACGTTCGATCAGGAGATCGACGCGTCGCGATTGCAGGCCACGATCCGGCTGCGATACGGCACGCTGGCGCTCGACACGATCGCGTTGTCGCTCGCGGGTGCCGTCACGGGCAAGACCGTGCGTCGCGCGACGATCGATGGACGTGCTGTCGGCAAGGTCGAGCAGGACGGAGACCGGGTCGTCGTGCACGCCGATGAGACGGCGATGGTGCAGGCGGGTCGGCGGCTCGTGGTGACGCTCGAGATCTGAGCGTTCCGGCAGGACATTCCCTTCTCGCTTTCTATCGGGATATGCTCGTCCTTGTCAGGCGATGCGAGCAGGAGGTCGAGCCATGTTGACGCGCATTTCAGCGATCCTCGCCACGCTCCTCGTCGCGACGGTGGCGCGAGCGGATTCCCCGCGCGACACCAGCGATTGGCCGCAGCTGCGAGGGCCCGGCGGGCGAGGCCACGCGACCGCGACGGATCTCCCTCTGCGCTGGAGCGAGACCGAGAACGTCCGGTGGAAGACGCGCATTCCCGGCAGCGGGTACTCGTCGCCGGTCATCGCGGGCGCGCGATTGTGGATGACGACGTCCCTCGAGGGCGGGCGATCGCTGTGCGCGGTCTGCGTCGATGCGGAGAGCGGCCGCATCCTGTATCGACCCGAGCTGTTTCGGATCGAGAAGCCGGGGCGCATTCACTCGAAGAACAGCTACGCGACGCCGACCCCAGTGGTCGACGGCGAGCGCATCTACGTCCACTTCGGCACGGAGGGGACGGCCGCTTTGACGCGGGATGGCAGCGTCGTCTGGAAGAACACGTCGCTCGCGCACGACCAGCCCTACGCCGGCGCGAGCTCGCCGATCCTGTCCGGGAACACGCTCATCGTCAACTGCGATGGCATGGACCATCAGTTCGTCGTCGCCCTCGATAAGCGGACCGGCAAGCCCGTCTGGAAGACGCCGCGCGCTCACCTGACGAAGAGCAGCAGTCGACGGTGGCGCGACGAGGGCTTCTCGCTGCAGGGCTACTCGACGCCGGCGATCTTCGACATCGCCGGTGTGCCGGAGCTCGTCAGTCCCGCCGCAGCCCATGTGGCGGCCTACGATGCGAGAACCGGCAAGGAGCTGTGGTGGGTCGGCTACGTAGGCTTCTCGCCGGTCGCGATTCCCGTCTTCGCCGAGGGGCTGGTGTTCGTACAGGGTTTCGAACGCATCGGCACGCCGGCCCTCATCGCGATACGGCCGGGAGGTCGCGGCGATGTCTTGAAGACGCACGTCGCGTGGAAGGAGACGAGGGCCGTTCCACACATGTCGACGCTGCTCGCCGTTGGCGATGCGCTCTATCTCGTCGACGACGATGGCATCATGAGCTGTCTCGACGCCAAGACGGGTACGGCCCATTGGCGCGAGCGGCTCGGCGATCCGCATTCGGCCTCGCCGATCCTCGCCGACGGCAGAATCTACGTCTGCAGCGAGAGAGGCAAGACGTCCGTGCTGGCCCCCGGGCATGCGTTCAAGCTGCTGGCGAAGAATCAGCTCGACGGCCGACTCCTGGCGTCGCCGTGCGCGAGCGGTCGCGCGCTGTTCCTGCGAACCGATACCCATCTCTACCGGATCGAAGACCGTGAGACCGAGTGAAGGCTTCGACGGGCAGGGGCGGCGGAGGTATGCCAGGTTCACGTCGATGTCGGTGTTGATCGCGCTGCTCTTTGCCGGCTCGGCCTCTCGCGCGACGTCAGCGCCCGTCGACCTGATCCGCAACGGCAGCTTCGAGCAGAACGCTGCCGACGGAACGGTGCCGGTCGGCTGGACGGCGATCACGAATAGCCACGGCGCGTGGAGCGGCAAGAGCGCGGGTCCGACGAGCGCGAAGCGAGGCGCGTGGATGCTCCACCCCGGAGCCGGGTACGAGAGCGGCGGCGCGTTCCAAGATGTTCGAACGTTCGCAGGGCAGCGCTACCGGCTCTCGTTCTGGGCCGTGGGCTTCGCCGCCGGCAAGGGCCGCGTCACTCCCGCGGAGACTCAGCGAGGCCGCGTACAGGTCGGAGCTCCGGGTTCGGACGATCACGACCTCGCTGCCGAGAACCGCGCCGACCTCGTCGACGTCGTGTTCGAGGTCTCGAGGTACGCGGGAGTCGACGACTGGCGGCGGCTGAACTTCGAGTTCGCCGCCGCGGCGGACACAACGCGAGTCACCTTCGAGAACATCGGGCTGGGCGCCGGGCTCAATGCGGTCAACGTCGACGATGTCCGGCTGGAGCCGATCGGCGCGCTCGTTCCCGCGTACGGCAGGGCCTTGCGCGGCCTCGAAGAGGAACAGCGCCAACGCGCCGAGCGTCAGGATCGGCTGCAGTCGTGCCGACCGCGGATCGTCTTCGTCAAGCGGCACCACTTTCGGCCGCCGGGAGCCGGAGGTGTGCTGCTGTGCTGGGACGCCTTCGCTCCGGGTGGCGGGATCTACACTTTCGATCCGCGCGATCCCGACGCCGGCGAACGACAGATCTTCGACAGCTCGAGTGGCGTGGTCTTCGACCTGAGCCTCTCCCATGACGCCAACAAGGTCGCCTTCGCCTGGCTCGACTTGTCAGCGCAGGGGAAGGACTCCTTCCATATCTACGAGATGCAGGTCGACGGTACCGACTTGCGGCAATTGACCCACGGACGCTTTCACGACGTCTCGCCGGTCTACCTGCCCGACGGCGACATCTGCTTCGTCTCGACTCGGGCCGGCTCTTTCTCGATGTGTCAGGACGCTCCGGCCTCGGCCTTGCACGTCATGGAACCGGACGGCGCCGACATCAGGCGAATCCAGTTCGGCACGCTCGCCGACTTCTCGCCTCATGTCCTCGACGACGGCTCGATTCTGTTCACGCGCTGGGAGTATCAGGACAAGAGCGTCTTCTCCGTGCAGAGTCTCTGGAGCATCCGTCCCGACGGCACGAGGTTGCAGCTCGTCTACGGCAACACGATCACCATCCCGAACACGATCTGGCAGGCGAAGCCGATTCCGGGCACCGACCGTTTGCTGTGCACGCTCGCGCCGCATCACAGGAACCTCGTCGGGGCGATCGGCGTGCTGGATCCGGGCATCGGCAAGGAGGACCCGGCCGCGCTGATCAACCTCACCCCCGAGATTCCCTATGCGCCGACCACGCACCCGGACTGGCGCCCTGGCGATCGACTCTACTACTGGTCCTATCGCGACCCGTACCCGATCGAGGACGATCTCTTCCTGGTCTCCTACGGTGGCGAGGAGCCCCATCGCTACCGTCTGTATCTCATGAACGATCGGGGCGAGAAGGCGCGCTT
Organism: uncultured Planctomycetia bacterium; assembly: GCA_964392615.1. Taxonomy (GTDB): domain Bacteria; phylum Planctomycetota; class UBA8108; order UBA8108; family UBA8108; genus CAYMRB01. The sequence continues at coordinate 18,574 of CAYMRB010000115.1, forward strand.
TCTCGAAGACGACACTTTCTCGTGCTTCAACGCCATTCCCGTCGCGCCGCGGCGGGTTCCCCATCAGGTGGCCTCGCCGCGCTCGGGCAGCGAGAGTGATCCGTTCGGCACGTTTCTCCTGGTCGACGTCTACGCGGGGCTCGAGGAGTACGGCATCCGGCGTGGCGACGTGAAGGCACTGCGCGTGATGACGCAGGTGCGTCGGCCGACGAACAACCGCGGCGCGCGGGCGTACTTCCACGGGCACGACATCGTCGATCCGGTGATCGGCGCGGGCACGTTCTACGTCAAGTACGTCTGCGGCACCGTGCCGGTCTACGAAGACGGCTCGGCCCACTTCCGTGCCCCGGCGAACACGGAGCTCTACTTCCAAGCGCTCGACGCGGCAGGCAAGGAGCTCGCCCGAATGGGGACATTCACACAGCTCGTGCCGGGGGAGCGCCAGAGCTGCATCGGCTGTCACGAGTCGCGCAATACGGCACCGCCGGGCGGGAGAGATGTGCCGTCAGCCGCTCAACGACCTCCCGACGACATCACGCCGCCGCCGTGGGGAGCCGGCCCGGTCGATTTCGCGCGGCAGGTGCAGCCGGCTCTCGATCGCTACTGCGCTTCGTGTCATGGCGGTGTCGATCCCGACGCGGGCATCGATCTCTCCGGCGACAAGACGCGCCACTTCAACATGGCCTACGATACGCTGGCCGCGCGGAATCTGGTGCAGTTCTACTACCTCACGCCGCCGCAGGAGCTCACCGGCCGCTTCGTCCCGGGCACGTCGGGATCGCGAGTCAGCCGGATCGTCGAGTTGATCGAGTCCGGGCACGGCGACGTCGACATGGACCCGGAGAGCCGCCGCCGGCTGTACGTGTGGATCGAGGCGAACATCCCGTACTACGGCACGTACGAGCACACCCGGCCGGGCACCGCCGGCTCGCGCGATGCCTGGGTCGGCCCCTGGATCGACCAGCTGACACAGCGATTCAACAGCAGGTGCTCCGGCTGTCACGGTCAGCTCGATCGCGGACACAATCGCCATTCGACGTGGGTCAACCTGACGCATCCCGAGTTCAGCCGGCTGCTGAATGCGCCGCTGGCCAAGTCGGCGGGTGGACTGGAGCTGTGCCGTGAGAAGGCGGGCAAGCAGCCCGTGCGCTTTCGCGACAAGGACGATCCGGACTACTCCGCGATGCTTGAGTGGATCGCGGCGGGCAAGGAGCGCCTGGAGGCGAGGCCGCGCATGGACATGGCCGGCGCGATCGCCGCGCCTTACGAGCAGGATTTCGGACGCCTCTACCGAGGCGGCGGTAAGTGATGATTCGCACGACGACGATTGCAGTGATTCTGCTCTGCGCTATCGGTGAGACACGGGCGCAGGAAGCCGAGCGGAACACAACGGGCACCGAACCCTCGATTCGCCACGTCGTGATCGAGCCCGCCAGCGTTCAAACGCCGCGCAGCGACACGGCGTCCATCGCGGAGCTCGCGAGCGGGCAGCTGATGGTCGTCTATCACAAGTACGAGAAGGGCGAGCGCAGCGGCCACGATCACGGCATTTGCCGGATCTGGTCGAAGATCAGCCGCAACGGTGGCAAGACGTGGGAGCAGCCCCGAATGCTCGTCGATGTCGCCGAGGGAGACATGAACGTCCAGGCGCCGGCCTTGCTGCGCACGAAGTCGGGCCGCCTCCTGTTGATCTGCCTGCGAGCGCACGGGCGCGGCGCCAGCAGCACGATGTGCTTGTTCTCGTCCGATGACGACGGGAAAACCTTCAGCGAGCTGGGGCCGATCTGGACGCGCTCGAAGGGGCAGCTTCTGCAGGGCGGGACGAGCAGTCTCGTCGAGCTGAGCTCCGGACGGCTGCTGCTGCCATTTCACGGTGGCAGCGGCAACCAGTGGCGGCAGAAGAACTCCGCGTGGTGCATGGTCAGCGATGACGCGGGCAAGACGTGGCAGCGCTCGACGGCGATCGATTTACCGAAGCGCGGCGCCATGGAAGCCTCGGTGGCAGAGCTCGGCGATGGGGCTCTCGTGATGACCTTGCGCACGCAGCTCGGCGGTCCCTATCTGTCCCGATCGACGGACGGCGGCCAGTCGTGGAGCGAGGCGACCTTCACCGGCCTCGAGGGCGGTGAGTCCGGCACGTGCCTGCGGAGACTTCCCGGCACGGAGGACGTCATCCTGTTCTGGAACAACAGCAAGTACGTGACGAACCACCACCACTTCGGCGAACGCACGCCGCTGACCGTCGCGCGATCGTCCGATCGCGGCAAGTCCTGGCGGATCATCGGCGTGTTGGCTGAGGATCCGAAGGCCGAGTACACCAACCTCGACTGCCTCTTCACGTCGCAGGGCGATGCCGTCGTCACCTACATGTACGCGAAGCCGGCGTGGAACAGGACACGGATCGATCTCCGCGTCGCCCTGATTCCGCGAGCGTGGTTCGACCGGGGGCACGATCGCTAGCTCGCCAGCCGTCACGAGCCAGTCCTCGTCGACCGCGTCGAAGCCGCGCTGCGCGCCATCGCACTACATCACCGATCGACGCCGCGCGACCCGAACATCGCGCGTTGTCCACCCGGGCGAACCGGCGGGCCGCGGTCGACGCGTCCGCTCCACAGCACTCGAGAGCGGATCCTCCGTGGACCGTGGCCCGGACTTCTGAAATACTGCCACCGTCAAGCAGGACAGGATCAACCTTCCTCGGAGACCAGCGCGCCGGTGAAAGCCGAGATTCTCGCGACAGTCCTCCTCGCTTCTCTGATCGCTTCGGGTCAGGAGCGTTCGCTCGCGGCCGACCACGCGTCGCTCGAGCCGGCGGAGATCATCTTCGCGAGTCGCCAGCCGGGAGCCGGCGGTCACTGGTACGAGAACTTCGGATACTACGCTCACGACAGCGAGGCGAAGGCGTATCGCGCGCGCGGCCGCCTCTGCCGTCTCGACGTGGCGTCCGGAGAGATCACGGTGCTCGTCGACGATCCGGCCGGCTCGGTCCGCGATCCGCAGGTCCACTACGACGGTGGCAAGATCCTCTTCTCGTACCGGCCGGGGGGCGAGGAGCACTTCCACCTCTACGAGATCCACATAGACGGCAGCGGACTGAAGCGGCTGACGAACGGGCCGCACGACGACATCGAGCCGACCTATCTGCCCGACGGCAGCATCATGTTCTGCTCGAGTCGCTGCAACCGATGGGTGAACTGCTGGTACAGCCCGGTCGCGATTCTCTATCGGTGCGACGGGGACGGCAGCGGTGCGTATCCGATCTCGGCCAATATCGAGCACGACAACACCCCGTGGCCGTTGCCGGACGGACGCGTGCTGTATCAACGTTGGGAGTACGTCGACCGGAGCCGCGTCGCTTTCCACCATCTCTGGACGGCGAATCCGGACGGCACCGCCCAGATGGTCTACTACGGCAATATGCACCCGTCGACGGTGATGATCGACGCCAAGCCGATCCCGGGCACCGACGACGTCGTCGCCGTGTTCTCGCCGGGACACGGTCGCAAGGAACACGCCGGAGCGATCACCGTCATCAAGCCCGAGGCCGGGCCTGATGAGCCGAGCTCGGCGCGGCGGGTGAGCAAGGGCGACGACTATCGCGATCCATACGCACTGTCCGACGACTTGTTCCTCGTCGCGCAAGGTCCACGGCTTCTGTGGATGGACGGATCCGGACGGACGCGAGAGCTCTACCGCCTGCCCGAGGAGCTCGTCCGTGCGGGGGTGGAATGTCACGAGCCCCGTCCGTTGCGTCCTCGACAGCGGGAGCGCGTCATTCCGCCGCGCGTGGCGCTGCAGGAGTCGACCGGCTACTTGATCCTGGCTGACGTCTACAGCGGCCGGCGTATGGAAGGTGTCGAGCGCGGCGACATCGAGAAGTTGCTCGTCCTCGAGACGCTTCCGAAGCCGATCAACTACAGCGGCAAGATGCCGCCGATGAGCTTCGGCGGCACCTATACGCTGGAGCGAGTGCTCGGCACGGTGCCGGTCGAGGCGGACGGGTCGGCGTACATGGAGCTACCGGCTTCGCGGAGCCTGTTCTTCGTCGCCCTCGACGAGAACGATCTCTCGGTCAAGCGGATGCACAGCTTCCTGACAGTCATGCCGGGCGAGACGACGGGTTGCGTGGGATGCCACGAGCAGCGGACGAGGGCGTCCTTCTCCGGAGAGCAGCGGCAGCTCGCGGCGCTTCACCGTCCACCGAGCCAGATCGAGCCGATCGACGGCATCCCGGAGGTGTTCGACTATCCGCGCGACATTCAACCGATCCTCGACCGTCATTGCCTCGAGTGCCACGACTACGATCAACGCAGCGGTGGAGTCATCCTCAGCGGTGACCGCGGGCCGATCTTCTCGCACAGCTACTACTCGCTGACGGCGAGGAACTGGATCTCCGACGGCCGCGACCGTGTGCGAACGAATCTTCCACCGCGAGAGGTGGGCACCGCCGCGAGTCCGCTGATGCGGTTGCTCGATGGCTCTCACCACGACGCGAAGTTGTCGCGTCGCGAGCAGGACATGATCCGCTATTGGATCGAGTCCGCCGCGCCGTATCCCGGCACGTACGCGGCGCTGGGAACGGGCATGATCGGCGGCTTTCCGAAGAGC
>CAYMRB010000116.1:0-23152 GCA_964392615.1 uncultured Planctomycetia bacterium
CAGCACGGCGAGCTATGCGTCGCAAGACGACCTGCGCCTGCACTTCGGACTCGGCGACCTCGAGAAAGTCGATCGCGTCGAGATCCGCTGGCCGACGGGCAAGACGTCGGTCGTGAAGGACCTGAAGGCGCGCCAGGTACACCGGATCAACGAGCCGTAGGCCGTAGGCTCATTCCGACTGCTGCACGGTCACGTAGCGATCCGCTTCGACGTCCCGCAGAACTTGCTGTGAGCCGTCCGGCCACGTGATCTCGATGCGCTCGACACGCCCCGCAGCGCCGAGACCGAAGCGGGGGCGGCGATCGGACTGCGACAGGTACGTGACGCCTCCGTGCACGACAAAACGCTGCGTGCGGCCGCCCGCCGTGACGCGAACACTCGTGCCGATCGCATCGCGGTTGCCGTTCTTCAAGACGAGCCGGAGGCCGATCCAATGGCCGCCGTCGGTCTCGTTCAGCAGGACCGCCGGCTCGGCCGCGAGGTTGCTGACGACGATGTCGATGTCGCCGTCGTTGTCGATGTCGCCGGCTGCCGTGCCGCGCGCGATCGTCAGCTGCCGGAAGTGCGAGCCGGCGTGCGCGGAGACGTCGACGAAACCGCCCTCGCCGTCGTTCACCAAGAGCACGTCCCGCAGGCCATAGCGCTCGTCGTAGGGGATCTCCGCGCTGCGCAGCTTGACGAGGCGCACGCCGCCTGTCGAGAAGTACAGGTCGAGATCACCGTCGTTGTCGTAGTCGAGAAACGACGGCGAGAAGCCCGTCTGAGACGACGTCGGCTGGGCGAGCCCCGCGGCCCACGATGTGTCGACGAAGAAGTCGCCGCGGTTGCTGTAGAGCGTGAAGACCTGCTCCCAGATACAAGGCGTGACGAGATCCATGCGCCCGTCGCCGTCGAAGTCGCCGGCATCGACGCCCATCGAGGCTTCCGAAATGCCCAGGCAGTCGACCGCGACGCCGGCGGCGAGGGCGACTTCATCGAATGTGCCGTCGCCACGATTGCGGAACAGGAAGTTCTCCATGCTGTCGTTGGCGACGAAGAGGTCGGTGTCGCCGTCGTCGTCGAAGTCGAGCGCCGCGCAGCCCATGCCCTTGCCCCCCGGCTGCAGGATGCCGGCGGCCTCGGTCACGTCGATGAACGTGCCGTCGCGGTTGTTGCGGTACAGCCGGTCCGCGGCGCCCTTGAACGCCTTCGGCGAGGGGAAGTCGAGCACCTTCTTCTCGCCGATCCAGACGAACGCCTCGAAGCGAATCTGGATGTCGTAAGTCAGGTAATTCTGAACGTAGAGGTCGAGCCAGCCGTCGCGGTCGATGTCGAGGAACGTACAGCTCTGCCCCCAATCCGGCACGTTCGGCGGCGTCGCTCGGATCAGCCCCGAGGTGACGGTGACGTCGGCGAACGTGCCGTCGCCCTCGTTGCGATAGAGGATGTCCTGGCCGAAGTTGCTGACGTAGAGGTCGACGTCGCCGTCGTTGTCGAAGTCGGCGGTACAACACCCTTGTCCGAAGCCGGAATCGCCGACGCGCGCCTGAGCGGTGACGTCTCGGAACGTACCGTCGCCCTCGTTGTGGTAGAGCTGATTCGTGATCTCGGCGTCGGGATCGCCCAGCAGGTGGTTGCCGTTGACGAAGTAGATGTCGAGGAGACCGTCGCCGTCGTAATCGAAGAGGCCGACGCCGCCGCCCATGATCTCGGGATAGTGAAACTGCCCCGTCTCGCCGTTCTCGTGGCGAAACGCGATGCCGGAAGCGCGAGCGACATCGCGAAAGACCGGAGGCGCGCCGAGAGGAGACACGGCCGGCGGCGCGGTACGCCGGAAGATGCGCGGCGCGATCCAGAGGGTCACGAGGGCTCCGATCGCGATACCGAGAAGCGTCGCGGTCGAACGGAATACGAGGCGCCGAGTCGAGGTCGTCATGGCTGTTCCGATGCTTCTGTCGGTGCGCCGATTCGTCGACGCGAGTCGCCGAGTGCGATACCGTAGGGAGGCCTGACCGGTACTCCCTTCCACCGACAGAGAGCGTCTGTACGCGATGTCTCGCCGTAGCGACAAGAAGAAACCCGGGCGCAAGGAACGAACGCGCCCCCAGGAGCCGTCTCGGAGCGTCGAGCATGCCGGCGGGGAGCGACAGGCCGACTCTGCGCGCGACGCTCGATTTGACGTCGGCGGTTGGCTCTTGTGGCTGGGGATCGGCATCGCCATCGGCGCGGGCAGCGTCTGCGCTCGCGAGCTTCTTCGAGGCGAGACCGAGGCGCCACCCGTGACGAGCCCGGGCCCCTTCGGCGCGGCAGCCGGCCCGGCCACGACGGCGGCCGGCGCACCGGACGCGCTCTTGCCGGGCGCCGAGGACCTCGTCGGTCCGAAGGGCGAGCTGCGACCGGGCGCGAAGAGGGGCCGGTTGGCATCGGACGGGTTCCCGCACCAGCGCAATGGACAAGCGCTGTTCGAGCGGCAGAGGTACACGAGGGCGTTCCAGGAGTTCCGCCGTGCAGCCGAGTTGGCACCGGACGACCCGCGGCCGTACTTCGGCCTCGGGGAGGTGTTCCGCAACCTCGACCGCGGCGAGCAAGCCGCGAAGGCCTACCGCTGGTCCCTCCGTGCTGACGGAACGTATCTCGGCGCCAAGCTGCAGCTCGCGAATGTCCTGTGCGAGCTCGGGCAGAACGAGGAGTCGAACCGCCTGCTCGACGAGGTCGCGAAGGTCGCGCCGGGTGACTCCAACGTCTGGGCGCAGCGCGCGAAGAACGCGATGCGCCTCGGCAAGCCGGAGGTCGCCGTCGCCCAGCTCGAGCTCTACAACGCGGCAAAGGGGAAACAGGCGTGGGGCTACGCGAACCTCGGACGCGCGTACGCGGCGATCGGTCGCACTGGCGAAGCGGAGAGAGCCTTCCGGGTGGCGCTCGAGATCGATCCCAAACACGTCCTCGGCAATCTGTGGTTCGGCCAGCTCCTCGTCGCCAACGGGCGCCAGGATGAGGCGACGAAGATTCTCGATCTCTTCCAGGAGCTGCGGCGGCTGCAAGGGCTCGAGCAACGGCTCGAGCGGGCGCTCTTGAGGCGGCCGAACAGCGCCACCGTGTTGGCCAACCTCGCCATGACGCGCTACCGACTCGGGGAGTACCGCGACGCCGATGTCGTCCTCAAGCGCGCGTTGGAGTTGCAGCCGAACCACGCCGAGCTCCGCGATCTCGAACGGAAGCTGCGCGAAGCGCTCGGCAACAGCGGGCGGTGACCCTGCCGCGACTTTGGCGTCCGATCGAAGCCCGCCGCACGGTCGACGCGTCGATCGAGAAGAACCTGGACGCGCCGAAGGCGTTCTGCGAATCGCCTCCCCAGACCTGAAAGAAGACGAGAGCGAGACCCGCTCGTGGAGCCTCGCTCTCGTCATGATCGCGTTGTGGCCTGTGCAATCAGCGCAGCACCGCGACGGCGTTCGTCACGGACAAGCGATCGGTGTCTCACAACCCAGGGCGACGTCGTCCTCGTCCGCGCTGATACCGCACTCCGGGAACGGCGCCGGGATCCCGGGGCCGCCGAGGAAGTTGAAGTTCAGCGTGTAGATCGCATCGCCGACCTGGCCGATGACGTTGCCGTCGCCGTTGGAGTCGCAAGCGGCCATGCAAGACGGCACCGGGCCGCCGAGGAAGTTGAAATTCAGCGTGAAGATCGCATCGCCGACCTGGCCCGCGACCCGACCGTCGCCGTTGCAGTCGCCGCGCAGGAACGGGCCGACGCCCTCCGGCTCTACGGGACCGGCATCCATGATCTGCAAGCCGGCGATGCCGACGTGATTGAAACCGTCACCCCAAGCTTGGATCTTGAGGGTCGCGTCCGTCAGCCCTTCGTAAAGAACGTAGTTGCCGACATCACCGGGAGCGACGATCTCGACGAGGTCACCGTTGGGTTCGCCGTCCAGCACATTGAACGGCATGCCTGCTAGCTCTGTCGGGTCGTCGGGAATCTCGTCGTTCACGCGGATCATGCCACCAGGGCCTCGACCCTGTTCTGTCCCCAGGTAGACGACCACGTCGTAGGACGCGAAGGGAAGGTCGGTGACCTCGACGTCGACGATCCTGGCGGGGAAGGGCTCACCCTCACCCGCGGGGCCGTCAAACTCGGTCCCCCTGACCAGGGAGCCCAGTAGCGTCGCGTTGGGCACGCTCGACGCATCGGCGTCGTCACGCACCTGATCCCACATGTAAGTGCCAGGATTGCGCATATGCACAACCTCGATCGTGGCAACGGCCCCTTCGGAGCCAGTGATCTCCATCGGAGCCGTCGACGTGGTGAAGGGAAACTGCTGGTAGTTGTCCCACTCCTCCGTACCCCAAATACCGGCCTCCTCGTCCCCTGGCTCCAACCACAGGGTGTCGATGTCAGGATCTCGGTCCGGGTCGGCAGGATCCTCAGACCCCTCATCGCCCCAAATACCGCCATTGGCTCCCGGCCTGCCGGTGCTCCATATGTTCACGCTGAACATCTCCTGCGCGGCGGCCGCGGCGGCGAATGCCAGCAACGCGACAAGCGCAACCATCCCTCGAAAGCTCGCTTTCGTGAGTCGCTTCATTGCATTTCTCCCTCCAATGGCCTCGACAAGCTGGCGCGCCGCGCCCAATCCGCGGACACCTCCCACACTCCTGCCACCCACGCGGAATGTCAACTTTTCGAGCGGCCCCGGCGCACGTCATTTCGCCCTCGAGCGGGTCGAGCTCGGCTGCCGCGTCCGCAGGAACTCCCCGCGCAGCTCATCGCACCGCGCCCGCATCTGCCTCAGCACTTCGTCGTACTCCGCTCGACTCGGCCGAACAACGGCCGCCAGCATGGCCCTCGACATCGCGGCTGCGGTCGGGCAGCGGGCATTCACGTCGAGTGGTTCAACCGGACTACGCCGGACTGACGACCAGGGGCAGCAACGCGGAGAACGCGAATGCCAGCCCCGTGACATCGCGGCGGCGGTGGGGCAGGATCAGAGGCGCGTGGTGAGAGCGGTCGAGTGCGGAGTTCGTCACGATGCGAAGCGGAGCGAAGAAAGCCGTTGTCTGGACCTGCAGTCTCGGCATCCTCGCGACCGTCGGCGCGACCGCGATGTCGTGGGACGCACTGACCGAGCGGTACTGGCTGTGGAAGCTCGAGACGGGCGACGCTGAGACGGCGCTCGCCGCAGCGGAAGAGCTGTCGCGTCGACACTCGGTGCGCGCGGTGCGGCCGCTCGTGGAGCGCATCCGCGCGGCGTCGACCGAAGTGGCGTACGGGTGGTCGGATCGACCGGGCCGACGCAGACGCGTGCCGGGCGAGATCGATCCGTCGTGCACGGATGCCTACTTACCGCCGCTGACGCTGTGCCTGCACGGCATCGGTCCGACGGCGACGACCGCGCTGCATCGCGAGATCGAGACCATGGAGGCGGAGATCGAGGTGCTGCACGCCGAGGTCGATCGAGTGTTGGAGCAAGCGGTTCTCCGCACGTACGAGGCGCTGCTCTGGGTGCGTCGCGCGTGGCGCGACGAGGGCCTCAGCGTCCACGCTGAGATGCCGGCGCAGCGGAGGATCATCTCCTGACGGAGGCGATGAGAGCGACGATGCGAAGCGGAGCGAAGAAGGCGGTCGTGTGGACGTGCGGTCTCGGCGTTCTCGTGCTCGTAGCGACGACGCGGCGGCGAGCAAATGGAGGATCGACGAATGCGCGCGGAGTCAAGAAGGCCCGCTTGCTGTTCATCGCCGGAGTCGGACGATGAATTCCATCAGGATCCCGGCGGCTTCGGTGTGATGTGAGTTCGCCCTTCAATTGGCCCGGCGTATTCAGCGCGGATGGCTGTTCGGTCGCGTCTTGGCGCCGATACGCCGGGCTGCTTGAAGTGTTGACTTGTCAGGTGAGTGGCGGGATTGTGGGAGGTGGTCCGCGGCGCTGGTCGCGGGGGTTCTTGGTGCGGATGGCGTCGGTGCGGGGCGCTTCGACGTGTCTGGAGGGCCTTGGGAAGGATGTTGCCGCGGCGAGGATTCCTATCCGCCCAAGTTTCCATGGGAAGGCTGCTGTCGCGTGTGGTGTGTTCGCTCGCGGGTTGGGTCGTCTGGGCGACGGGAGTCGTCGCAGCGCAGGATCCGCCGGCTCCGCGGGCGGTGGTGGTCGAGGAGGTGCGGTCGATCGCGACCTACCCCTTCGGCGATCCCGACCCCACACCGATGCTGTTGCGCGACGCGCGGCTGTACCCGTACCACGCCTTCGACGGCTACGCGCACGAAAGCGAGCCGCGGGATTGGAAGGTGGTGCGGCTGGAGAACGAGTACCTGATCGTCTACGTGCTGCCCGAGGTGGGCGGCAAGGTGTGGGGAGCGATCGAGAAGGCGTCGGGCAAGGAGTTCATCTACCGCAACGAGGTGCTGAAGTTCCGCAACATCGCCCTTCGCGGGCCGTGGACGTCGGGCGGCATCGAGTTCAACTTCGGGGTCATCGGGCACACGCCGTCCACCGCGACGCCGGTGGATTACGTGTTGAAGGAGTACGACAACGGCGGGGTGAGCTGCATAGTCGGTGCCCTCGACCTTCCTTCGCGCACGCCTTGGCGCGTGGAGATTCACCTGCCGGCCGACGCCGCCTACTTCGAAACGCGCGCGCTCTGGTACAACCCGACGCCCGTGACCCAGGCCTACTACAACTGGATGACGGGGGCGGCGTTCGCGCGCGACGACCTCGAGCTTGTCTTCCCGGGCCCCAAGTACCTGAAGCACAGCGGCGAGGCCTTGCCCTGGCCGGTGGATGCCGCGGGGCGCACGCTGTCACACTACGACGAGAATCGCTTCGAGGGGCACAAGTCGTATCACGTGGTGGGCGAGCACGCGGACTTCTTCGGGGGCTACTACCACGACGCAGGCTACGGGTTCGGGCACTGGGCGCCCTACGAGGACATGCCGGGGCAGAAGCTGTGGCTGTGGGCACTGTCGCGGGAAGGCGGCGTGTGGGAGGACCTGCTGACCGACACCGACGGGCAATACGTCGAGTTCCAGGCGGGGCGGCTCTTCGTGCAGTACGCGGCGGGCGATCACGTCAATCCGATTCGCGAGGCGGGGTTCGAGCCCTACCGCACGGATCGGTGGCGCGAACGGTGGTTCCCGACCCGGGGGCTCGGAGGGATGGGCGCGGCCTCGGCGCACGGAGCGATGCACATCGTGCGGAAAGACGGCGACGTGCAGGTGGCGATCAACGCCTTCCGCGCCGGAAGTGGCACCGTTCAAGTGCTCATCGGGGATCGCATCGTGCAGGAGCGGCCCCTCGACTTGCAGCCGCTGCAGGCGGTGCGAGTCGACGTCCCCCTGCCGGCAACCGGAGACTTCGAGGTGCGCGTGCCGGAACTCGGCCTCGTGTATGCCACGCGGCGCGCGGAGCGGCAGTTGAAGCGCCCGTTCGCCACAGACCCCGTGGCCGTGTTGTCGATGGCAGAAGGGGACCGGCGGTTGGGCAAGGCGCGCGAGCTGATCAAGGCGCGGCGGTATGCGACGGCGCGCAAGGAGATCGAGGCGATCCTCGCCAAGAACTCGTGGCATCACGAGGCGCTGCTCGTCCGGGCCGATCTCCAATTCCGCCAGGCGCGGTATGCCGAGGGGCAGGAAACGATCCGTCGCGCCTTGCAGCTCGACACCTACGACGCCGAGGCCAACTTCATCGCCGGCAACTTGTATCGCGCCGCGGGCGACCTCCTGAATGCCAAGGAATCCTTCGGCTGGGCGGCGCGTTCGACGGCGTACCGGGCGGCGGCGTACACAGTGCTCGGGGAGATCGCGTTGCAGGAAAATGATGCGAAGGCGGCGGCGCGGTACGCGAAGCGAGCGTTGGACTTCGATCGGTACGGCATCCAAGCGCTGGAGGTGCAGGCCATCGCGGCGCGGTTGCTCGGGAACAGGGACGGGGCACGGGAGGCGCGGGAGCAACTCCTCACGATCGATCCCATTCACCAGGTGGCACTGTGCGAGGCCTTCCTGCTCGAGGGGCGCCACGAAAAGTGGACCCGGTACGGAAACCGTGGAGAGTTTCCCGCGCAAACCCTCCTGGAGCTCGTGATCAGTTACCACGGACGGGGGCGCTACGACCATCGCATCAGTCACCTCGCCCAATCGCACCGTGAGGATCCACTGCTTCTTCTGTGGCTGACCTATCTGCAACGGCACTCCGTGCGAGTTCGTACCGACGACTCCGTGAGGGCATCCATCGCGCAGGTAGCCGCACGGTCGCCCGCGTTCGTCTTCCCCTCCCGGCGCGAGACGGTACCGGTCCTGGAATGGGCCGCAGAGCAGAACGGCAGCTGGAAGCTCGACTACTACCTCGCTTTGAACCTCTGGGCGTTGGATCGACCCGTGGATGCGCTGCGCGTTCTGGATGGTGAGGGCAACACACCCGATTACGGGCCGTTCTACGTGACGCGGGCGCATCTCGGGCACACGGTCGAGAACCGGAATCCCGATGCGGACCTGCGCCGGGCGGTGGAGCTCGACCCCGAGCACTGGCAGACCGCCATGCACCTCATCCGTCGCTTCCTGGACACCGAGCGTTGGGGCGATGCCGCGGAGCTGGCGCGCGGCACGCTGGCGCGCTTCCCTGGCAACTTCGAGGTCGAGCTCGCCCTCGCCCGCGCCCTCTTCGAGGCCGAGGCGCTGAACGAGGCCATCGTCATCCTCGACCGCGTGCGGGTGCTGCCCTCCGAGATGGGGCGCACGAGCCGGCAGCTCTTCGAGTGGGCGTACACCGCGCGCGCCATCGAACGTCTGAAAGCGGGGAACGACGCAGGCTCCGTCGCCGACCTCGAGCGCAGCCTGGAGTGGCCGGCCCACCTCGGACAGGGCCGACCGTACGAGCCTGAAGAGCGGCTGTCGCACTTCCTGTTGTCCCATGCTCACCGCCGCCTGGGCAACGTGGACAAGGCGCGCAGCTTCGCGAACAAGGTCTTCACCGCCACCCGCCGGCGCACGCCGGGGGAGGGCCCGGCCTGGATCCTCGCCTACGCGCTGCACCGAAACGCGAAGCGCACGGGCGAAGCCAAGGCCCTGCTCAATGCGTACGGCGCGCAATCGATCGCCGATGATCCCGCGGCGCAGTGGATCACCGTCCGCACCACCGACAACGCGAAAGCCCTCGACGTCGTACGCCGCCAGCACCCCGAGCTCTTCACCGACCCCACCTTCCGCCTGCTCGACGCCGCCCTCGACGCGGTGGCCCACGACCGTTGACCTTTCCGTGATGATGGTATCCCCTACGCGTCGCCGTCCCCCCTCTTCGGACTAGGCCCATGCGCACGTCGAAGTCGCCCCTGCCTCTCCTTCTCATCGCAACGGCATCGTGCACCGGCGCGCCGACCTTCGCGCCGCAGCCCCTTGTTCAAGTGGAGCCCTCACACGTAATCGACGGAGTGCGCTTCGAAGCGGGGAACTGGAACCCGGATCTTCCGGCCGGGAACGCGGGCCGGTCGCGGGGCAACCACCGCGCGGTGGTGCGGTTCACCGGCGAGGCGAAGGCGGTGCTCGCCCACATCCCATGGCGGCGCCCCGACGCGAATCCCGCGGGGAAGGACGTCCTCGTAGTCGACGCCGCCACGGACGAGGTGATCCCCGATCGGCTCGTGTTGCGCAACGACAACGAGGCGGGCGACGTCGTCTTCCGCCCGCGCGCGGGATCGGACACCTACCACGTCTACTACTTCCCCTACGAGACCACGGGCCGGCAGTACCCGGTGTTGACGTACCTGCCGCCGCAGGATACCGCCGACGTGGCGTGGCGCGACGGGATCGGAGCAGCTGCGGACCTGCCCCGGGCGCAAACCCTCGCCGTCCAATCGATCGACCGATTCCACAGCTTCTTCCCGATGGAGGTGATCGCCACCGGCGACGAGGTGGAGGATCTCTTGGCCGCGGACCAGCACCGCTTCCACCTGTTCCCCGAGGACCGCACGCGCTCGATCCGCTTGCGCGAGCACGTGCCCCACGCCTGGGTCGCGCGCGGGTTGCAGAGCACCTTCCGCGGCGAAGCGCGGCGCGGCGAGTACTACACCTTCCAGATCGGCGTGCGCGCCGACAACCGCGACCTTGCCGATGTCGGCGTCACATTCACCGCTCTGGTGAACGCGGACGGGTACCAGGTGGGACCGGAGGCCTTCACGTGCTTCAACGCTGGCGGTGTGAACGAGAAAGGGCAGCCTTTCACAAAGAACATCGACGTCGCAGCGGGCGAAGTGCAGGCCCTCTGGATCGGCGTGCAGGTCCCCCTCGAGGTGCGGCCGGGGGAGTACTGCGGCGCGGTGTCCGTGAGTGCCGAGGGTTGCCCAGCGCGGCCCCTTGACTTGCATCTGCGCGTGACCGACGAGGTGCGGACCGGCGACGGCGACGAGCGGCCACAAGACATGTCGCGCCTGCGGTGGCTTAACTCCACGGTCGGCTCGGATCCCGACTTCATCATCGAGCCTTTCCACCCCGTGCGCGTGTCGGGTCACGCGCTGTCCATCCTGGGCCGCGACGTCGAACTCGACGCCTCGGGCTTGCCCACTGCGATCCGCAGCTGGTTCTCGCGCGAGATGACGGGGTTGGCCGACGCGCCCGAAGACGTGCTCGCTGCGCCCCTGGCGCTCGAGGTCACCACCGCCCACGGCACGGAGGCGTGGGCCTCCGCGCCGTTCAGAATCCTGCGTCCCGCCAGAGGCCGCGCGGAGTGGAGCACCATTTCCACCTCGAATCGCTTCACCCTCGGCGTCGAAGGCGCGCTCGAGTACGACGGCATGCTCGACTACCGCCTGACCCTCACCGCCCGGGAGGACGTGGACGTCGCCGACGTCGCTTTGCCTATCGCCCTTGTGCCCGACGCCGCGCGCTACATGCTCGGCCTCGGCCGGCGCGGTGGCAGGCGGCCCGCGGTGGTCGACTGGAAGTGGAAGGTCGAGAACCACCAGGAGGGCGTGTGGTTGGGCGGCGTGCACAAGGGCCTGCAGTACGTGCTGCGCGACCGGAACTACGAACGCCCGCTGAATACGAACTTCTACTTGCAGAAACCACTGAACCTGCCCCCCTCGTGGCACAACGACGGACGCGGCGGCATTCGCATCACCACTGCGGACGGGGCGGTGACGGCACGCAATTACTCGGGGCCACGGCACCTGACCAAGGGCGACGCGCTCCACTTCCACATCCGCCTGCTGCTGACGCCGTTCAAGCCCCTCGACACCGTTGCTCACTTCAACACGCGGTTCGTGCACCGCTTCGTCCCCGTCGACACGGTGCGCGAGTGGGGCGGCACAGTGGTCAACATCCACCACGCGAACACGATCAATCCCTACATCAACTACCCCTTCTTCAACCTCGATGAGCAGCGGGCGTACATCGACGAGGCCCACGCCAAGGGCATCAAGGTCAAGCTCTACTACACCATCCGCGAGCTGACGTACAAGGCGCACGAGCTCTTCGCGTTGCGCAGCCGGGACGACGAGATCCTGAACGATGGCGCGGGCGGGGGGCATTCCTGGATGCAAGAGCACCTGCGCGACCGCTACCACTCTGCGTGGCACGCCTGGAGGGTCGACGACGCCGCACTCCTAAACAAGGGCACGTCGCGGTGGACCAACTACTACGTCGAGGGTCTGCGCTGGCTGGCCGAGCACCAGGGGATCGACGGGCTGTACCTCGATGACATCGCCTTCAGCCGCGAAACTGTCAAGCGCATGGTCGCCGTCCTGCAGCGCCACCGCGACGAGGTCGTCATCGACCTGCACTCCGCCAACCAGTTCAACCCGAACGACGGCTTCATCAACAGCGCCTTCCTGTACATGGAGCACTTTCCCTTCCTCTCGCGCCTGTGGTTCGGCGAGTACTTCGAGTACGACCGCGATCCCGACTACTGGCTGACCGAGGTGTCGGGCCTTCCCTTCGGCTTGATGGGCGAGATGCTGCAGGACGGCGGACATCCGTACCGCGGGCTGATCTACGGCATGACGACGCGCATCTACGGTGCGGTGGATCCCCGCCCCATCTGGCAGATGATGGACGCCTTCGGCATCGCCGACAGCCGCATGCTCGGCCCCTGGCTCGACACGCCGCCGGTGCGCACGGACCACGACCGAATCCTCGCCACCGCCTACGTGCGCGACGACGCGATGCTGATCGTGCTCGCCTCCTGGACCGACGAGGACGCCGCTGTGCGCCTCACCCTCGACCGGTCCGCCCTCGGCCTCACCGACTCCGTTGCGCTCACCCTGGTCGCCCCTGAAGTCGAAGGCCTGCAGCCCGCCGCCACCCTCGACGTCACCGCCCCGATCCCGGTGTCAGGGGGGCAGGGGAGTTATCTCCTGCTCACCTGGGAATCAAAGTGAACCCGCGGCGACACAACCGATCCATGCGAGGTATCGCCTGGACTTTGCTTCTCTGTTTCCCGCTCCTGGGTAGCGGCTGTCAGATACCGTCAACTGCACCGGCGGGTCGCTTCGAGGTGGTGGTCCTGGGGATCGCCCAGGATGGCGGGCTACCCCATGTCGGCTGTTCGAAGCCGTGCTGCCGATCGGCCCGGAAGTCGGGGCGTGAGCTGTACCCATCGTGCCTGGCCATTCACGACCGCGACCGTGGCGGTCTGTGTCTGATCGAAGCGACGCCACAGATCGAGCCGCAGCTGAGTCGCCTGCACCAGCTCACCGGTCAGCAGAATCGGGGGCGTCAGCTGGTCGACGCGGCAGTGATCACTCATGCCCACATTGGCCACTACCTCGGTCTGGCTCAGTTCGGTTTCGAAGTAGCCTCGACCAGGAATCTGCCGGTCTTCGTCAGCCAACAGCTATCAGATTTCCTGTCCCGACACGGCCCCTGGCGTCAGCTCGTCGAGATGAAGCAGATCGAGCTACACCAGATCACGGCGGGAGTAGAGTTCTCGCCATTGCCGGGCATCGCGGTGACGCCGGTCAAGGTGCCGCACCGCGATGAATTCTCAGACACGATGGCGTTTCGGATCCGTGGTCCCAACAAGACGGTGCTGTTCGTTCCAGACATCGATTCCTGGAACGATGATCCGGGGCTACTCGATCGTCTAGTCGAGGGAGTCGACGTCGCCTATCTCGACGGCACATTCTACGATGGCCGCGAGCTGCCAGGCCGCGACCTGAGCAAAGTGCGGCATCCGTTCATGACCGACACGATGCAACGCCTCGAGGACCAGGCTCGCCAGCGTCCGGGGCGCTTCCGATTCATCCACCTCAATCACACCAACCCGGCCCTGCATGACGACGCGATCCGGCGCTCAGTACGCAAACGTGGCTTCCGGATCGCTGTACCGGGGGAGCGGATCAGCCTGTAGCCTGACGGATCCAAAACACATCGCCAGTCCTGCCCGACCGCGGCCGCGATGTCACGGGGTGGGTTGGCTACTCCGCTGGCATCACACCGACCACCAGACCGACTGGCCACTCCTTGTCGTTGTGCTCCACGGCGACGAAGGCGACCACTTTCCCATGACGCCACGCGCTGAAACCGAAGCCCCCATCCCCCTTGTGACACCGCTTCGCCAGGGGATCTGCCTCTTCGGTAGGAATCGGCTCTCCCCAGCGTTCCGTGAGTTCCTTCACCGCGGCCTCGTACTTCGCGCGAAACTCGTCGTAGGCTTCGTTCATCGCGTCATAGCAGGCTTCTGGATTCCAGAACTCATCGTCGTTGAACGACCGCGACTGTTCGTAGTAGACCTCCAGGCGCCCCTCGTCACGGTCGTCGATGCTCACCCACCGTCCCTCGATCTGTGGCACATCTACGAAGCAGCCTTCAGCTAAGAGAGGGCCGGTGGTGACCTCTACGGAGGACACGTCGAGGATTCGCTCGAAAAAGTCCGGCAGGTCCATCGCTCCCACTCCTGGAGTTTCTCCGTTGCGACTGCAAGCTGAACAGGTATACGCAATGACCAGAAGGACGGTCAACGAGAGGCTCGCGTGGGGATTTGCGACCAAGCCGACCTCCCTACGGCATTCGCCAGTACCGGTTCGCGATCACGCTGACGACAACCGAGACGCACGCGATCCCGAATCCGACCCAACCTATCTGGGGTGACACGACGTCCACCCACGAGAGCACGATCAGCACAGTTCCCAGCCACCACGCGATCCAGACAGCGCGATTAACGAAAACCGGCGGCTGTGGGGAGTCGGCTTCTTCGTCGACATTCGGTTGATCCTGTTCCGTTTCAGCCATCTGCTGCGAAGGACGCGAATCCTCGGGTTCGCGGGCGGCCGTCCAAGCCCTGTTGCGGTACGGGGAGAAGTTCCCCGACGTGGCGGACGACATCCTCTTCGTTCTCGAGGAGAGGGTCGCGGATTCGAACCCACAAGTGCGCAGCTCCGCGCTCGAGGCTCTGGACGGGCTCCGTTAAGCGGTTGGAACGGCTCCAATGGGAATCCGACCGCGGTGAAGCGGATCGCTCGCCGCCGTCCTCCACCCCGACCCTGCCCGACCACACCCGCGATGTCACGGCGTGGCTGGTGCTGCCTCATTCGGTACGTTGTATCGTCGGAAGACGGGTTGTCAGTCTTCACAGCACTCATGAGTCCGGAACTAGCACTCGACCCTTCCCTTTCCCGTCCCACGCGCCGATCTTGCCGGCCCCCTTCTCGTCCGCCTGGGCAGAAACGACGATCTCGCTGCGTGTGTTGGCCACGCCCAAGTACCCGCCGTTGGCGTTGCAGCCCAGGTTGACCGCGGGCTTGCCATTCTCGTCGGCCACGGCGAAGTGCCCCTGGTTCTTGCTGGCTCCTGCTGAGACAACGAACTCGCCGGCCGGGTTGAGAATGTTGAGCAATCCTCCGGTGTCGCTGCCTCCCAGATACGCCCGCACCTGGCCTTCCTGATCACCAATGCCCAGATCACCACCGTTGTCGTCTCCGGCCTTCGCCGCGACGACAGCCTTGCCAAACCGGTTGAAGACCCGGAAGGTGCCGCCCTTGTCGCCGGAATCCAAGCGAACGTTCTTGATCCCATCGGCTGCGGAAACGACGAGAGAGCCTCCAGACGCGAGCGCCGCCGCCGACACGACCGACTCGCCAGTCGGATTGAGGACCTCGACCGCTCCGCCCGTACGGGTGGCCCAGACCGAAGCGACGGGCTTCCTTGCCCTACCGAGAACGCTGAGGGCGCCTCCCTCCTTGCTCGCCACAATTGCAACCGCAAGGTTGCTGTTCTCATCGGTGACACCCAAGCCACCTCCCCTATCGTCGGATTTCATTTGCACCGCAGCGCCGCCGTTTGAATTGAGCACCCTCAGGAATCTCCCCTTCGCGTTGGTGGCGGCTGTGACGTACGGGCGGCCCTTGCGATCGGCAACCCCGAGAGCACCGCCCGTTTCGACGGCGAGCGCGTTGAATACGATCGCGCCCTCCGTGTTGAACAGGCTGAAGACGCCGCCGATCGGAGAGGACGTGAACGCGGCGGCAGGCCGACTGTCCTGGTCCCGCACCTCTAGCATGCCTCCCGCCGACGGCTGGCGTGCAAGACGCACGAATGTGTGGGCCTCCTCGACCACCTCGAACGCTCGTGCGCGAACGGTGCCTTCGAACTCCACGTCGCCTCGCGACTGCTCGTCCTTTGCCGCTCCGAGCACAACAACCAGGACGAGGCTGGCCACCAGGATCACATTGACTGATCGAGTCCGCCCGAGCCGCCTCTC
Organism: uncultured Planctomycetia bacterium; assembly: GCA_964392615.1. Taxonomy (GTDB): domain Bacteria; phylum Planctomycetota; class UBA8108; order UBA8108; family UBA8108; genus CAYMRB01. The sequence continues at coordinate 15,657 of CAYMRB010000116.1, forward strand.
CAGTCGAGCGACGCGAGTCTCAAGGTCCGAGACCATCCCTCTCTCCTTCCGCATAGCCACCCGTTGATTCGTTTTCAGCTGCACACGCCCCTCATCGTCACAGACAGGCAAGAAGGAATGGACGAGACGGAGCCGCCTGAGTAGAGACGCGCCACCCAATCCTGCCCGACCGCGGCCGCGATGTCACTCGCGAGTTGCTTACGATCCTGCCCGTCCTCGGCGGCTACGACGGGTGACAGCTAGTCGTCCCCACCAACAATGAACACGGCGATTGGCCAGAAAAGGACGACCATCACAAGTCGCCGGAGAAACGAACGGACACCCATAGGCTTGTGGCTAGCTCGACGCCGGTCGATCGCGACGACGCGGAAACCGTAGGCCACGGCGCAGAGCGCTCCGACGGAGAAGTAGACGGCAAGTCCTTCGGTAGGAGTCATTCGATCGTGTAACCTCGCGACTGATCCTGCCCGACCGCGACCGCGATGTCACGGGGTTGGCCAGCAACCTCTCCGGCTCAGTACGCGCCGAGATCATTGATGAAGCTCGCTTCCGGAACCACCCATTCGCGCGGCACTCTCAGGACATCCACAACGATGTCCTGAATGGCCCGATAGCATTCCGCCTTTGTGCGTCGCCGGAACTGCAAACTGAGCCTTCTTCGGTTGATCCTCGCCAGCAATACGGCCAGGTCCCCGACGCTGGCATCGACAGACAATTCCCAAGGCGTTCGCAGCCCCGTGTGAGCCTCCAGCCGTTCGCCGTTTAGTCGCCAGCGAGACACGAGCTTCAGCAGGGGCGTGTCGCGCCGCACGTTCTCTCGGCGAACGCGGTAGAGCGAACAGAGAGCGGAGCGGAGAAGATAGAAGCAGTGCGCGCCGAGACAGGCCGTCCCCGCCCGGCGTGAGATCTCGCTCCAAACGTACTGGTGAGTTTCCCCAACCGTGCGGAGCTCTTCGGCACGATCGTCAGGTATCGAGATGCCGAACTCTTCCTCGATGTTCATCACGAGCTCGATAATTTCCAGCCCCATGAGTCTGCACCTCTCATCGGAGTGTCGGCCAGTTTCAAAACCGATTCGAACCGGATATGAGATCAGATGCAACCAGGACTGCGCCGGTCCGCGAACGTGCACGCCCGCTGGCCGACCGCGACCGCGATGTCACGGGGTTGGCAGTCGCGTCGCCACCCTGGTTGTCAATCCGGCGTAATCGGATTCGACTACCCGCGACGCACACGCCCGGGTTGGATTGCTTCTTCGGACAGTTAGTCCGGCCGCTCTTCGACGCCCGAGCGCGAGCACGAGCCGTCATCAACGGCGGTCAACCGAGGGAGCCGCGTGTTCGCCGTTCGGAGCGTCTTTCACGATAAGGAGAGCCTCGCCCGTCGAGAAGCCCTCGCCCAAGTCATACGAAAGCCGGTAGCGGTCCCCCGGTCGACACTTCAGCGCGAACGCCAAGAGACCCGGCTTCTGGACGAGATCCTCACCCGAGTCCGGGTCGCTCAGCTTGAGTCGTATGCTTCCCTGCATGTCTGATTCGTGCCCGGGCTGGAGCACGTACGTCGTGGAGACCGTATCTCCCAGAAAGCTCTTGTAGCTGAACGTCTGCGTGCGGCCCCTCTCGTCGGTCACTCGAAGTTCTGCGGCGAGCGCGAAGTCGTGGACCCACGCCACCGTTTTCTCTCCCATGTTGCGGAGTATCGGCTTCAGCTCGACGATGTCTCCGATGCCATACGCCTCGCGGCCAGGACGCATCGCAATCGCGGCCCGCAGAAACCCTCTCGGGTTGCCCCACCCGGTGTCGTCACCCACCGGTTCCTGGGCCGGGTGGCCGCCCAAGTAGCCGAGCAAGTCGACGGTGTCCGTCCTTCCCGGCTCCAGCTTGATCTCCTGCCCGGGTCCTCCGTAGTGGTCGGCGGTGTGGGCGAAAACCCGAAACGCGTGCGGCGGCAGACCCGCGATACGGTACCGCCCATCGTCGTCGGTTCTCGTCCAGACGGTGTGAGCCACCCACGAAGGAGCATAGACGGCCTGGACCGACGCTCCGGCAATGCCGTTGCCTCGGTGGTTCAAGAGGCGGCCCTCGAGGACACCCGTCGCCTTCGAAAGATCGATCGCTACGTTCTCGACAACATCACCCTCTCTCACTCGAAAGTGACCGATGAACATCTGTGCGTCGCCGTGCCGATCGGAGACATCTCTCGCACCCTTTTCATAGCAGACGAAAATCTCGCCGGGGCGCACATTGCGGATCTCGAACTTCCCCTGCTCGTCCGACCGGATCCCCCTGCCCTCCAGCCAGGCACGCTCTTGGTCCAAGCACTCCACCGCGAGCAGTACCCCGGCCAGCGGCTGGCCGTCGACTCCGAGCACCTGACCGAAGACCGTCACAGGGCGCTCGGGGGGCGTCGTCATGGCATCATCACCGCCAGCAGCCGCGCCGCGAGCTCTCGGTCTCGGCGCATCAGGCGAGACCGTGATCTCGACCGGGTTGCTGATGGCCCGGACGTAGTCCGCGGGCCGGTCGCCCTTCAACGGCATCGTCGGTGCCACGCGGATGGTGTGCCTGCCGGGCGCGAGCCTCAGTCGCCCCTTGCTGTTCGTCACGCCCCCCGCCGCGACGTCGCGGTTCGGCGAGTCGACAAGGTGCCAGCCGCGGCTCAGATCGAAGCGAATCCGGTCGAACTGTCGACCCGGAGCCAGAGTCGAGAGCGGAGGGCGGTAGTCGTGCTTCGGCAAGGCGCGCCGATACCACCGGCCATCGATCTCCAGCTCAGACGAAGTCCAGAATTGCGCCGCGCGGTAGACGAGGAGATGGCGCGGGCCCAGATTGCGGACGTCGGCAAAGAACCGTGGCGTGACGCCCTCCTTCCAACGCGGCTTTTCGGTCCGCAGGCGAACCTGCACGCCCTCGACGGCCTGGCCCCATTTGCCTGCCGCCTCCCACTCGGCCCGCTGTGGCCCGAGGGCGGCCAAGAGCTGATCGACGCTTTGGGCCACATCACCTTCGAGAACCGTCCGCAACCGCTCGAGGAAATCGACGGCGCGCAGGCCCCAGCCAAGAGACTTGTGAAGCAGCAGCCCGTCCGGTCCCGCTATCGTCAGACCGTAGGCCGGTCCGTCCGGGGAGGGCGGCGGGCGCGTGTCGGAATACGGCAGCGCGCCGGACAGCGAGCCGTCCACCTGCAGGTGGTCGATGATCCTGGCCGCCTGCTCCTCGCTGACGGCGACGGCGGACCAGCCGAAAAGCAGCCGGTGGTGCGTCAGGGTCGTGTGGATGATCAACGATCGAATAGAATCCTGCGCCGTGGACTGGACGGGGATGTCCTTCGAATCGTGAAAGGCCAACCGCATCTCGAACGTGTGCTTGGCGGACTTCAACCGTGCCCGCCGGGTCGCGATCTCCTCAGCGGAGATGATCTCAACCACCACCGGGTTGCTGACAGCCCGAACGGTATTGCCCGGTGCGTTTTTGGCAGCGGTCGCCGTGCACGCCACGCGAAGCGTGTGCTGACCGGCTGTCAGCTTCAGTCGCTCCGGCTCCTTCTCGGCGTCGCGAGAGGATTCTAGCTCCCACCCCCGGCCCAGATCGATGGCGATATCATCGATCTCGCGGCCCGGAGGAAGGGGTCTCGGGGGACCGATCGTCCCGCCGTGATCGCGGTCGGAGCCTGGCGTCCCATACCACCGCCCGTCCACTTCCACTTCACGAAAAGACCCCAATGTGCGAATCAGCAGATTTCGCTCCCCTCGATTGCGAACCTGGCTCCAGAGGCGCAGGGTCTTGCCCTCGTTCAATCGCGTTGTCGAAGCCCGCAGCCGGACCTGCATTCCCTCGATCGACTTCCCCCAGTCTGCCGACCCGGGCGCAGCGGCCGCTTCCGGCTCTGTCGCGCGAATCGACGCGATGGCCTTGCGCGCGCTGTCTCGCACCATAGTCGGGCCGCTGGTCTCCGTCATGGTTCGATCGTCGAGGAGTTTTTCCAGACCCGGCAGCGCGCTGACGTCCGCCAACCTGGCGAGCGCCTGGCACGCGCTGACGCGAACGTCCGGAGTGTCATCGCGCAAAGCTCCAATCAGGTGGGTCACGGCACTCACATCGCCCGACGCGCCGAGGCCCTCCACGGCATGCCGACGAGTTGTCCATAACGGATCCTTGAGGAACCCGGCAACGGTTGGGATACCGAGCGGATCACCGAGCTTCGCCAGCGCGCACCCCGCCCAGAGATGGCGATGCGGGTCAACATGATTCAGGACTCGCTTCAGGGCCGGGATGGCCCGATCGTCTCCGATCTCCCCCAGAGCCCATTCGATGTCGTGGTGCTCTTCCTCTCTTTCGAGGAACTCGATCAGCACGGGCACGGCGTTCCGATCGCGCAGTTTCCCGAGGACATGGATCGCGTAGTATCCGTACCGTTCCTCGAGGAATGGCTTGCCGGTATCGCTTTTGACCCGCTGCGACAGCCTGGCCTTCTTCGTCTTCAGTTCAGAGATGATGGCGTTTAGACCTCGATCGTCGCCGAGCTTGGCCACGACGAACCCGGCATTGCACCGCAGATGCTCATCGTCCGCGTCGAGGTGTGGAAGCAGGCTCGACATCACGGACCGATCGCCGAGCTCGACGATCTGCTTGGCGATGTGGAGCTGTTGCCAGGCATGGGTCGCCGCCTCGAACTTTCGGAGGAGCTCTGCCGTTCGATCTGGTGGCGTGCCCTCACTCACCCGGTCTCCGCCCGGCGATTCGGTGGCCGACCGACGCCGGTGCCCTTCTTCGGGCTCACTCGCAAGGGCCATGTAGCCAGCCAGCGCGCCGATCACCAGCGGAACCGCCAGCGCCAGGAGGCCAGCCGGCCAGCGACAGTTGCGCTTGGCTGACGGCGGCAGACCCAGGATGTTGCCGACGCGATCGAGAAGTACCATTTGCTTGCCTCCAATGCCGGCCCCGAACTGAGACGGGCTTTGGCCGAGCCGCAGGCGGCCCAGCTGCTCCAGGGTGGTGGCGTAGACGAGTCGTTCGCTAGTGGCGCCCACGGCCACCTCGTCGGCACACATCTCCCGTTCCACACTCACGCGACGCGACAGCCACCAAACGGCCGGATGGTAGAAGAGGAGCGTCTCCACGAAACGCTGCAGGAGATTCACCCACAGGTCGAATCTCCGTACATGCGCCAACTCGTGGGCGATCACCGCGTCGAGCATCTCGGGCGTCATCGCTGTCAGCCACGATGCAGGCAGAAGAACCAGGGGACGCCAGAGTCCCACAACAATCGCCCCGCGGATCTTGTCCGAGACACAAACGCACGGAGGGTTCTTCAGACCGAGGCGATTGCCCAGCATCGCCGCTCTCGCCGCCCGATCGACCGGGATCGCTCGGCGGCTCCACGCCAGCCATCGCACGTGCAACCAGCTCAGCGATAGCCGCATCGCCAGCAGCAACACTCCGACGATCCAGGCCATCATGGCGTATGGCTGCATCGCGTCGACCGTTTGCCGAAGTCCCGCCTCCCACGTCCGAGGAAATAAAGCGTGCGCGGAGTCTTCGACATCGGACGCCGCGACCGAAACTCCGAGCGGTGGCCGATCTTCTCCCACGGGTCTCTCGATCGGGCTATGCTTGGTCACCGCGCCCGGAATACGCGAGACCTCGCCCCCCGCCTCCGTTGTCGTTTCGAGGCCGGCGACCGCCGCCGTCCCAGGGACGTCGACGACTACGAACGTGACCAGCGGGCACGCGGCCATGACGATCAGGGCCGACAGGTAGATCAGATAGCGGTGGTGAGCCACGCGTACGGGCCACGCACGGAGAGACATCGCCGCCACGACCGACACAGCCAGCCCCTGCCAGAGAAAGTGAAGCAGCGTCCACGTCAACCGTTGCCACGCGGGCTCGCTCAACACGTCTGGAGGTAACATCACTTCTCGCCCCGCTCCTCGCGAAACCGACGAATCACCTTCGCGATCTCCTCCATTTCCTCCGACGAAGGATCGCACTGGTCGAGCACCTGCAACACCAGGCCGCTGGGAGATCCGTTGAACGCTCGGCCCACGAGATCTTGCACGAGTTGTCGCTGCGTTTTCTCTCGCGCGACATTGGCCTCGTAGAGAAACGCCCGCTGCTCGCAGTGACGCGTCAGTAGCCCCTTCTCCTCCATCGTACTCAGGAGGCTATTGACCGATGTGTAGTGCCGCTTGCGCTTCTCGTTGAGGATGGTCCAGACCTCGCGTGCCGTACACGGGCCGCGGTCCCAAAGAACGTTCAGGACGTCCAGTTCGCCCGGTGTGGGATGCTTGGCTCGCGGACGGGGCATCGCTGTGCTGCTCCTCGAACGGGTGAGGCCGCGTGACGGAAGACGGATCGCATCAATGGCTAAAACCATAGGAGAGACGCCGCAGCGGCGGGTAGGTTCCCGAAATCTCTCAGAAAAAAGCTCAAGCCATTTCCCTCAAAGAGGTTATGGAGGCGTCTGTGGCGACGAGAGTCACCGGTCTCTTGCGATTGTCTCTTGTTACCTCGTCGCCGTGGGCGGCCTCGCGCCACGAGAGCCGGGTCCGCTCACGGCTCCTGGGCCGTCGTTCGTCGAGAATCGCATGTGACCTTCGAACACCCGTCGCCACCGTGTTCGTCAGTCGGGAGTCATCGGATTCGACCTCGGAAGCGAACGCTCGCTGCCCGACCGCGTCCGCGATGTCACCGCTCGCCTCCGCATCGACCACCCGTCGCCGCCCTGGTCGTCATTCCGGAGTAGTCGGACCCGACTACCCGCGAAGCGAACGCCCGCTGCCCTACCGCGGCCGCGATGTCACGGGGTGAGTTCAGGTGACGAGTGATCTGCGGCGACGGGGAATTCCGACGGCGAGCCGTTCGAACGCAGGAGGTCTGATCGTATCCGTGCCGTCCTCGACATCTCACCCGTCGGATTCGCCACTGACGTGCAGCACGATACAGTCCGACGGGACCGTCACGATCGCGAGCGAATCTTCTGCAGATACGCACGCGCCTTCACGTGCCCGAGTACCGCCGCGCGTTCGAGCGCACGCACGGCGTCTTCCGAGCGTCCATCCGCCCGCCACATCGCGGCGCCCTTGCCGTACCACCCGCCTCCCCAACCCTCATCGGACTCGATGGCGCGGTCGAAGCGGCGCACCGCCTCTCGATGGCGGCCGAGTCGGACGAGGATCCAACCCTGCCGGCACCACGACTCCGTGTCCGAGCGGTCGATCTCGGTCAGTCGTTCGTAGCACTCGAGCGCTTCTGACTTGCGTTTCAGATACTCGAGAAGCTCGGCCTTGGCGCGCCAGGCGGCGGCGAACTCGTCGCTCGCGTCGATCGCGTGATCAAAGCACGCGATGGCCTCGTCGTGTCGCTCCTCACCTATGAGCTCCTCGCCGTACTCGAGCCAGAGTCTCTTCGGGCTCGGGGCGAGCTTTGCCCCGCGGCGGTAGAGAACATCGGATTCGTCCACGCGGTCCAGCTTGCGCAGGACGCGCGCCTTCGCGA
>CAYMRB010000117.1:0-22970 GCA_964392615.1 uncultured Planctomycetia bacterium
GCAACGGTCGGTCCACCGAGAAGAGCCCGCGCTCGTCGGCGCATGGCCGCGTCCGCGTTCTCGAGGAGCTGCACGCGTCGGATGCCGCGGACATGCGACGGCGCGACGGTCGCGCCCTCGATCGCGTCGAGAAGGGCTGACAGGCGGTCGGCGCGCGCGAAGACCGCGTCGAGAGCAGCCGTCTGAACGGTCGGTGAGAACGCGGTCCAGCCGTCGAGGAGGAGCGCGCCGACGCGCTGGTCGTTCGACCGCGCGAGCGCGCGGATGGCGGCGAGCTGCACCGCGAGCGGCTGGCGCGGCTCGAGAAGCTCGGCGGTCGTCTCGCCGAGCACGTCGAGCGGTGCACCCCCGAGGATCTCGAGCGCGGCCGTCCGCTCGTCGATGTCTCGCGTGGCGTCTCGCGCGATGGTCGCGGCGCGCTCGAACGCGGTCGCCGACGCCGGCGATCCCGCGACCTTCAGCACGCGGAAGAGCTGGAACGCGGGCACCCGAACGGCGGCTGCCGGGTGCCCGAGAAGTCGCACGAGCGCCTTCTGGCCGACTGCCGATTCGAGCGCGTCGATCGTTCCATGGGCGAGTCCCGAGAGCAATCCGTCGAGAGCGCGTTCTTGCGACGCGGACGCGCCGGATCCCGACAGCGCCGCGACCGTCTCGAGCACGAGTCCGATCTCCGCGTCGTCGCGGCGCGCGCCGACGACGCGCGCGAGCGACTCGACGAGGCTGCCGCGATTCGCGGCCATGTCGCTTTCGTTCAACAGAGCGCACAGGAGGCGGCCCGAGCTATCGCGCGTCGAGCTCAGGATCGCGGCCGCCATCCAACGTTCCGCTCCGTGCCGTGACGCGAGACGCGACAGCGCTTCGAACGCCGCGTCGCTGCGGCTCTCACCGAGCGCCATGGCGACGCTCAGCCGCACGGCAGGGTCGGGGTCGTCCACCATCGCGACGGCGGCATCGAGCAGCTCGTCGTGCGCGTCGAGTCGCGACGCCGCGAGGCGCAGCCCGTGCGTTCGTACGCCGTGGTGAACGTCGCGGAGCCCGCGGAGCAGGTCCGTCGACTCGATGCGATCGAGTCCGTCGAGCGTGTAGAGCGCGTGCAGTCGGGCCGCATCCGATGCGCTCCAGCGCAGGATCGAGCGCACACCTTCGGCTGCGTCGACGGCGCGTCGTTCGATCAGCAATCGCTGCGCGGTCTGCCGTCTCCAGGCGTTGTTGCTGGCGAGCGTCGCGGCGAGCTCGGTCGACGACTGCGAGGCGAGATCGGCGCTGCGGGAGCTCGGAGCGCTGTCGTGAACGACGCGCCAGATGCGGCCGCGGTCCGCTCCGGTGATCAGGCCGTACTGCTGCTGCAGGAAACGCGGGATGGCGGAGTAGTCCTCGATGATCTCGCGGTACATGTCGACGACGTACAGCGCGCCGTCCGGTCCGAGCGTCAGGTTGACGGGGCGGAACCAGCCCTCGGTCGACGTCAGGAACTCGATCTTCTCCTCGCCGGGTGCCCGTCGCACGCGGTAGCCCGCGCCGTCGCGTTCGACGAGGCAGCGGTGGATCAGGTTCTGCTGGCTCTCGCACGAGAAGTGATTGCCGCGGAACGCCGGAGGGAAGGCAGCGCCCCGGTAGACGAGCTGGCCGCATATCGCCGTGAAGTTGCCGTTCGCCTTCGTCTCGTGAGCGCCGTAGAACCTCACCCACGCGGGAATCCTGCTGCGCGCGAGGCGCCACGGGTGCGGCTCGCTCGCCGGGTAGACGTCGGTGTACCCCGCGGCGTTCTCGACGCTGCGAGGCGCCGGCGCGAACGGGTTCCGCGCCAGCAGGCGGTGGGGCAGCGGAATCGCGTAGCGGGCGTGGTTCGAGTTGTTGATGAGGAAGCGATCGCCGAAATCGGTCAGCGCCAGACCGAATCCGCCGGTGCCTCCGGTGACCGGCTCGATGGCCGAGCCGTCCGCCCTGAAGCGGAAGTCGGTATTGCCGATGCGGACCGCGCGGTCGAGACGCGGGCCGCGGATCGTGCCGCCCGAGCCGTGGCCTGACGCGACGTAGATCCAATTGTCGGGGCCGAGCCGCGGGTTGCTGATTCGCGTCCAGAGCTCGCCGGCGCTGAAACCCGTGAACAGCGTCTCGCGAACCTCTGCCGTGCCGTCGCCGTCGCGATCGGCGAGGAACACGATGTCCGGCGCGCACGTGACGATCGCGCCGCCGCGCGCCGCCACGACGCCGTACGCGGCCGGCAGGTCGTTTGCCCACACGGTCGCAGCGTCGACGCGGCCGTCGCCGTCGCGATCCTCGAGGAGCTTTACCGTGCCGTGCGTCTCCGACTCGGCGCGCTCGATCGCCGCGCGGTTTGCCGGAATGCGCCGCACTTGTTCGTCGAGGACACCGGCCTTGTTGAGCTCCTGGATGTCGTAGTGACCGTCGAGGTTGTAGCCGTGCAGCTCGCAGACGATGATCCGCCCCGCGGCGTCGAAGGCGATCGCGGTCGGATCGGCGATCCACGGCTCCGACGCGACGATCTCGATGCGGAATCCCGGCGGCAGTCGGAAGAACGACGCGCTCGCCTCGGGCGAGTGGGGCTGCGGCGCGTCCGAGGCGCGGCGAATCTGCGCCGGTGCGGGAGCGCCGACGACGAGCAGAGACAGCGCGGCGATGAGCACAACGACTCCAGCGCGGTGTGAATGGGTCATGAGCTGTCCGTTTCCGATCAGATGCTCCCCTGAATGAAGGCAGGATCACCTATCATGGTAGGCTGGAAGGCCGGCCGTGATCCACTCCCCAGCGGCCGCGACGAATCCGACTGCGAGTCCGTGGAATCCGTGCCCCCATCGAAAGCGACGTGGAAACGACAGCGGCTGCCGGCGGCGCTCGCCGGGTTGCTCTGGATGGTCGACGGAATTCACCACACGGTCACAGATGTGCCGGGCGACATGCTCTGGATGTGCAACATCGCCTTGTTGCTGACCGCGTTGGGGTTGGCCTGCCGCTGCGCGCCGCTGTGCACCGTCGCGTTCGCGTGGCTCGTGTTCGGAACGCCGATCTGGATTCTGGACCTCTTCACCGGAGGGCAGGCTCTGGTGATGTCGTTCTTCTCCCACTTCGGCGGGCTGGCGCTGGCGATCTACTCACTCTGGACGCTCGGCGTGGCCAGGGGCAGCTGGTGGCAGGGCACTCTCGGTTTCCTCGCCCTCCAGCAGCTCTGTCGTTGGGTCACGCCCCCCGACCTGAACGTGAACCTCGCGCACGGCGTGTGGGTGGGCTGGGAAGATGCGTTCCCGTCCTACTTCTGGTACATGGCGATGCTGATAGCGATAGGTCTCGCCGTCTCCTGGGGCATGGAGCTCCTGCTGGCGAAGCTGCTGGGCCGCCCGGATCGACCGGTGGTCAGGCCGCCTCGGGAGCCGGGGCCGCGTTCCGAGGAAACGCCCGACGCAGGAACTCCGCGGTGATGACGAGGAACCAGAGCTCGCTCACCTCGTGCCCCAGCGAGCCGATCAGCGCTTCTCGCGTCGCTGCGTAGAGCGCGATCTCCAGATAGACGTATCCGAGCATGCCGACCGCGAAGGCCATGAACCCCATGCCCGCCGCCTCTCGGCGGATCCACACGAGCAGCACGGCAGCGACGCTCAGAAGCAGAGCGGCCATAGGCAGCAGGCGGAACTCGACGACCAGCTCCGCACCCGAAATGAAGTAATTGCGGGCGGAGGGGTCGTAGGCGGCCACGTTGCTCTCGAGCCAGGGCACGACGTCCTGATCGAACCACTCGTTCACCGAATCGACCGGCAGCACGTACGCGTTCATGTCCGCGTACATCGTCTCGGCAGGAGCGGCGAGCGGCGGCAGCGTGGCGAGAGCCACGAATGCGCCCAACAGCAGGATCGTGCGCCGCATCTTGCAGCCTTCCGTCTCGGCGATGGTGCAGCCGTGACAGATCCGGTTGGCCAGGCAACGGGAGTCGCCGTAGCGGATCAGCGTCCTCTCGGAGTACAGGTACATCCCCAGGGCGAACAGGCCCATCGCGAGACCGGAGGCCACGCCGTGAAGGCACGCCAGAGCGGCGAGTGACTCCATGAGGACGTAGATCTCGAGGCCGCAGGCCAGCTCCGCGACGAAGAAGAGCACCAGCGACCAGCGCAGAATGCGGAACTCGCGGAGGTTCTCGTTCGGCACGTGCAGCCAACGACGCGTCAGCGGCCGGGGACTCGTCGTGCGGAATACGCGGAACAGGATGTACACCGCCAGGACCATCACCGTGCCCTTGACCGCGATCGCAGTAAAGAGGGCGATCAGAATAGCACCTAAATGCATCGCAGCCTCCGTCGCGCCCGCCGCACGATCGCGGCGACTTCAGTCCTGCAGCTTGCGTTCCACCAGAAGCCAGAGCGTCTCCACCGAGATCATGCCGAACACCTGGCTCGGCTTCACCTTCTCCGGATCCTCGACGCGGTCGAGCGCCGGGAGCCACGGACGGAGCTTCTCGACCGCCTCGAGCGGCAAGAACTCCCCGTCGGTCGCCTGTGACGACGCAGCGTCGAGCTGCCCGAGAAAGTCCAGCTCGCTCTCGCGGATCTTGACGCCGAACTTCCTCTCGATCGTGAAGATCAGATCGACGAAGTCCAGGGAGTCCGCACCGAGGTCTGCCACCAGCCGGCTCTCGAGTCGTACGTCGTCGAGATCGAGCGCCAAGCAGTCAGCGACGGCCGAACGGATGATCGTCAGTGCCTCGGTCCTGTCCATGTCTCTCTACCGCTCACTTGCTCCATCGATCCACCGGACGACTCTGTCGACCGGCTTGCGCTCCGTCGGCGACGGCTCCTCGGCGGGAAACCCGAGCGGCACGAGGGCCACGACCTCCCACCCTTCGGGGATGCCGAGGATCTCCAGCACCGACTCGAGCGCGACCATCGGGCCCGTCATGACGGTTGCTCCGAGTCCGAGCTCGTGTGCCATCAAGAGAAGGTTCTGCACCGCGAGCGATGTCGACACGATGCTCGACGTGTGCTCCATGTGCTCGATCGACTGTCGGTCCTGCGCGTCGATCGTGTCGTCGACCATGTTCGATAGCAGAGCCAGCTGCTTGAAGATCGGTACGATGACGACGGGCGCGTCCTCGAAGCAAATGAAGTAGTCGCTGTAGGTGCGGAACGACTGCTCGAACATCGGTACGACGTGCGGTGCCACGCGATCGACCGCGGTTCGCACCGCATCGGCGAGATCGTGCTTGGTCTTCGCGTCGGTCACCACGAGGAAGCGCCATGGCTGCTTGTTGCTCGCCGATGGCGCCGTGACGGCTGCCTCGAGCACGCGCTCGATGAGCTCGCGAGGCAGCGGCTCGGGGCGGAAGCGCCGAATGCTCCGCCTGGATCGCATCATGTCGTAGATCATCCTCGTCCGTAGCCTCCGTCCACTCGGTGCACATCGCCGGTCATGAAGCTGGCGCGGTCAGAAAGGAGAAACGCGACCAGCTCCGCGACCTCGTCGGGACGCCCGACGCGTCGCATCGGCGTGCGCGACCGTACCTCGTCTTCTCCGTCAGCGAGCGTTGACGCCATCAGTCGCGTGTCGATCGGCCCCGGCTCGACGCAGTGGACGCGGATTCCCTTGCGGGCGTACTCGACGGCCAGTGCACGAGAGAACGACGCGATCGCGCCCTTCGAAGCGGCGTACGCCGACTGGCCGCGGTTCGGACGCTCGGCGACGACCGATCCGACGTTGACGATCGTCCCTCTGTGCTGCTCGAGCATGGCGGGGAGGACCGCGCGGCAACAGCGCACGGTGCCGAGGACGTTCACAGCGACAAGGTCCTCGATCGCATCCATCGCCTGCGCCACTAGCAAGCCCGAGCGAAACACGCCCGCGTTGTTGATGAGCCCATCGATGCGGCCGAACCGGTCGACGAACTGCTCGACACCCGCCGCGACGGCCTCCGTGTCCCGGAGGTCGAAGCGCAGGAGCTCCGCACGCCTCCCGTAGGTCGCGCGGATCTCGTCGCATAGCGACTGCGCGTCGCTCTCGGAGTCCAGGTAGTGGACTCCGACGTCCGCTCCGTCTCGAGCGCATGCGAGCGCGACGGCGCGGCCGATGCCGCGCGCGGATCCGGTCACGAGTACGGCACTATCCGTCAGCATCGCCGAGTCTCCTGAGGACGATCGATGCGTTCTGTCCGCCGAAACCGAACGAGTTCGAGATCGCGACTCGACCGTCTTCGTCACGCGCGTCGCCTGCGACGTAATCGAGGTCGCACTGCGGATCGGGATCGTCGAGGTTGATCGTCGCGTGCACCTTGCCGCGTTCGAGGCAGCCGATCGCGGCGATCGCTTCGACGGCACCGGCTGCCGAGATCAGGTGGCCGATCATCGATTTCGTGGCGCAGACGCGCAACCGGTCGGCGTGTTCCCCGAATACGCCGCGGATGGCGGCCGTCTCGACGGGGTCGTTCTTGGGCGTCGAGGTGCCGTGCGCGTTGATCACGTCGACTTCCGTCGGAGCGAGACCCGCCTCGTCGAGGGCGCGCGCCATCGCCTGTTGCGCGCCGCGACCCTCAGGGTGTGGCTCGCTGATGCCGTGAGCGTCGAACGAGTTGCCGTATCCGAGGACCTCGGCATGCAGCGTCGCGCCACGCGCGTGAGCATCCTCGAGCCTCTCCAGTACCAGCGCGCCGGCGCCCTCGCCGAGCACGAAGCCGTCCCGCGTGCGGTCGAACGGTCGCGACGCCTGCGCCGGTTCGTCGTTCCGCGTGCTCAGCGCGCCGAGCTTGCAGAAGCCTCCGACGCCCAGCGGGTTGATCATCGAGTCGGTGCCGCCGGCGAGGACCCACCGTCGCCGCCCGCTCGCGACGAGCCGGAACGCCGCGCCGATCGCGTCCGTGCCGGCGGCGCAGGCGGACACGTGCGTCAGCGGTGGGGCGGTCAGGCCGTAGCGTGTCGCGATCATGTGAACGCACAGGTCGCTGGGCGTCTGGATGAAGGTCAAGCGCTCCTCGAGCGACGCGCCTGGGGTTCGATGTCCGAGGCGGAACGCGACCATATCGTCCATCGAGAAGAGCTCGAGCCCCAGACCGAAGCTCACGCCCCCCACTCCGCGCGGCCGCGCTCCGTCGACGGTCGCCGCGGCAACCGCCTGCGCTGCCGCCTCGAGAGCGAAGGTCACCTTGCGATCACGAATCGTCGGACCCGACCAGTCGACCTCGGCCGCGATGCGCGTCTGCAGAGACGCAGGGTCGAACAGCGTGATCGGCCCGACGCCGGACGTCCCCGCGAGGAGCGCGTCGACGAAAGCGTCGGTCCCGACGCCGATCGGCGTGACGGCTCCTGTTCCGGTGATGACGACGCGATGCCTCACGGTGCCTCTGCCTTCTCCCAGACGCTGAATCCCTCGACGCCGTCCGCGCCGTCGGTCCGATGCTCGAAGCGTCCCGCCGGTGCCGCGCAGAATGCGGTCGGGAGCGACGCCGGCCCGGTCTCGTCCGACGGCGTACCGAGCGACTCCGCGAACGGATCGTGCGGGCGATAGCCGATCTCGTGGTGCACCAGCCTCCCTCGCCGCGCGGCGGAGCGGCGGGCGGAGTCGTCGGCTCGCTCCAGCACGAGACAACCCGCGGCATCCCGCAGCATCGTCGGCTCCACCGGCGGCGAGAGCCGGCCGAAGTGATGCTCGACGAGGAAGTTCCTGCGGTGTGCCACTCCGACCAGCAGGGCGATGTCGACGCGTTTCTCCTCGAGAGCCGCACAGGCCTCATCGAGCGCGACGTAGAGCTGACCGCTGTCCGGGTACGTGACGAAGTACGGCCCGCGCACATCCGCGTTGACGGAGATGTGGAACGCCGGCATGTTCGTCAAGCAGCGGAAGGTCAGGAGCGGGCTGACCGAGTTGTAGCCATCCGCGGTGAAGCGCCCCATCGAGAAGCGACCGTCGACCGTCGAACTCTTGACGAGCACGTCGATGTCGTCGAGCTCGAACGGGATGTGCCCGACGCCGAGGAAGACGCCGGCTCGATCCCCGAGCGGCGCGCGAAGCGCTGCGGATTCGAGCGCTCGACCGGTCGCAACGACGGCGAGGTCATCCTGCGGCCCCATGAACTTCCGGTTCTTCCGGATCTTCAAGTACGGGCGCGGATCGCAGGGCAGACCGGATACGGCGCCGCAGCCTGTGACGACTATCGAATCGGACACGGCAACTCCAGATCTCGAGTCCAGAGCTCGTACACGTATCGACGCTGCTCGTGAATCCGCTGCGAGTCGATCTCCTTCATGACGAAGCTCAAGCTGCCGCGTGCGATCTGCCGCTCGCCGACACGCACGTCGACGCGGACCATCGCGGCCGTCTCCAGCGTCGAGTCCATCGCGACTTCGATGTCCAGCTGGTCGCCCGGCCCCGTCGTGTCGCGGAACTTCGCCTGCTCGACCTTGACGAGGAGCGCGCGCCGCGGCGGACGCTCCTCCCGATTGAACGTCATTTCGAGGAGGAAGCCGGCGAGCTGCGCCGCTCCCTCGAGGATGAGCATCCCCGGCATGATCGGATAGTCCGGGAAGTGATCGTGGAGCACCTCGTCGCTCAGCGTGACGTTCTTCACGCCGCGAGCGCGTTCGCCGATGCGGAGCTCGGTGACCTTGTCGATCAGGAAGTACCTCATGTCGAGCGCATCCTCGTCGTCAGATCGCGGAGGTTCCCGAGGCGGAGGCTGCCGCCGAGAGCTTGCACGAAGCCGCGGCAAGCCGTCCAGCACTCCTGGCACCCGCGCGCGTCGTTGCACGCTGCCAGCCGCCTCCAGATGGTGCGAATCGGCTCCTCGCGGACGTTGCCGACGACGCGGTCAATTCTCTCGATGCACGACGCGACGTTGCCGATGTGGTCGATGTTGAAGCTCCGTGCGCCGGCGTGGCACTCCGGAAGGGCGCCGCCGGACAGGAACCCGTCCATCCCCTCGAGGTACTCGCGGAAGATCTTGAAGTGCGGATAGTCCTTCCAGAGTCGGAGGAGCTTCTCGGAAACCGGCGTTGTCGGCAGGCCGCCGCCGTCGCCGCGTCGAAAGCCCGTTGTCGAGATCAGCGTGATGCTGTGGCCCACTCGGCGCTCGGCACTCGCGCGCAGGAGAGCCTCGAGATCCTCGTGGTTGTCGTCCATCAGCACGGTCATCACGTGGACCTGTCGGCCGCCGTGAGCCGCCGCATCGCGGAACGCGTCGACGGCGCGCCAGGCGCGGTCGAACGATCCCGGCAGGCCGCGCTTGGCATCGTGACGCGCCGCGTCGGGGTAGTCGATCGACACGCCGACCTGCGTCAACCCGGCGTCGAAGAGGTCGCGGGCGGACTCGGCGGTAACGAACCAGCCGTTCGTGTAAAGCGTCGGCAGATGCCCGTGTGCGAACAGGCGGACGATGTCGACGAGATCGTCGCGCAAGAACGGCTCCCCTCCCTCGATGGAGACGAGAAACGTGCCCAGAGCGGACAGCTCTTCACGAAGGCGTCGGTAGTCGTCGAGCGAGAGCTCTTCGTCGCGCGACGCGGTGTGGGGCCAGAAGTCGCACATATCGCAGGTCATGTTGCAGCGGTTCGTCAGCTGCAGGAGCACCTGAAACGGCCGGCGGCGCACGATGCCTGCCGTGAATCGAAGATCGCGCGTCCACTCCCTCCAGCTCATCAGAAGCTCCACCTGCGGAGGAACTGGCCGCCCAGGCGCTTCGTCACGTCGCGGAGCACTGCGCCGATGCCCTGGTAGTCGCCGAGCACCTCCTCGATGGCCGCCGCCGACTCGACGACTCGTTCGCGATCGATGGTCAGCGGGGGCTCGATCTTGAGGACGTCCCAACGGTGCGCGCAGGGCTGGCAGACGACTCCTCTCTCGAGAAGGCGCAGCGCGATCCACTGGCCGAGCACCTTCTCCGAGAGCTTGCGCCGCCAGCCCGGATCTTCGGGGCCGAGCTCGAGACCGATCAGCAGTCCGCGCCCGCGGATGTCCCGCACGAGCGGATGCTCGCCGACGCGTCGGCGGAGCTCGTCGAGCAGCAGCGCGCCGAGCTGATCGCTTCGCGCGACGAGCCCTTCGTCCTCGATGATCCGCAGCGTCTCGAGGGCGGCGACGCAGCTGAACGCACCGCCGGCAAAGGTCGAGCCATGCAGGTCGAAGCGCTCCGTAGCGCCGTACGCGCGGCGGTGCAGTTTGCGAGTCGTCAGCGTCGCAGCGATCGGCGCGATCGATCCGCTGAGCGCCTTAGCCAGGACCAGGACGTCCGGCACCACCTCCGTGGCGAACATCTCGCCGGTGCGTCCGAGCCCCGTCTGCACCTCGTCGACGATCAGCAGCGTACCGTGCTTGCGGCACAGCCTCGCCGCGGCCTCGAAGTAGCCCTTCGGAGGCAGGACGACGCCGCCCTCGCACTGGATCGGCTCGACCACGAAGCCCGCGTGCCGGCGCGTCGCGAGGGCGCTCTCGAGCGCCTCCACGTCGCCGAACGCGACGCGCGTGCAACCGGCGAGCAGCGGCTCGAAGGGGGCGCGCAGACGGTCCTCGCCCATGATCGACAGCGTGACGAGATTAGAGCCGTGGAAGCCGCGTTAGCAGTAGAACCAGCCGCTGCGGCTGGTCGCGGCGCGCGCGAGCTTCATCGCGGCGTCGACGGCCTCGGCGCCGCTCGACGAGAACAGGCAGACCTCGAGAGGATCCGGAGCGAGGCCGGCGAGAGTCTCCGCCAGCTCGCCCACCTCGACCGCGACACCGGTGTGAACGAAGTTCGGCGCACCCTGCGACAGGAACTCGCGCAGCCGCTGGCACAGCCTCGGATGGTTGTGCCCGACGTTGACGGTCCCGAATCCAGCGAGCAGGTCGAGGTACCTCCGTCCCTTGTCGTCCTCGAGCCAGACGTCGCGCGCCTTGACGAAGACGCGCCCGTAGCCCAGCACGCCGAGCAGCTTCACGAAGGCCGCGTTGACGTGCCGGGCATATCGGTCGACGACGGCGCGGGTCATTCAAACAGCTCCGTCGATCAGCATCGTCTGACCGGTCATGTACGTGTTGCGCGTCACGAGCCACGCGATCGCCGCGGCGATCTCGTCGAATGTACCGCGGCGCTTGAGGCCGCAGTGCTTCTCGTACTCGTCGAGGAGATTCGGGGGAATGGCGCTCGACTGACCGCCCTCGAGGAGTCCCGGAGATACCATGTTGACGAGAATGCCGTGCTCGCCGAGCTCCTTGGACAGCGGTGCGATCATGCCGGCAAGAGCTCCTTTCGACGCCGCGACATGTGCGGGCGCCGGCACCGGCTTGACGGTGTCGATCGAGCCGAGGACGACGATGCTGCCGCCGCCGTCACCCTGACGCTTCATGACGTCGACGACGGCACGGATCGCGAAGAACGTCGCCTTCGAGTTGACGTCGATCATGCGATCCCAGGCGGCCTCGTCGATGTTGTGGATGCGATGGCTCGATGTCTCGCCGGCGCACTCGACGCTCATGGCCACTCCGGCGCACTGCACGAAGCCGTCGATGCGCCCGAGCGTGCTCTCCGCCTCGCGGACCACGCGTTCGATGTCGGACACGCTCGCGAGGTCGAGGGGCAGCGCGGGTGCGCCATCGAGCTGATCCGCCAGCGCCATCGCCGCCGACTCGTTCGCGTGATACGTGAACGCGACGCGCGCGCCTTCCGACGCGAGTTTGCCGCACACGGCGCCGCCGAGCGCTCCGGATCCGCCGAACACGAGGACGGCTCGCATCGCTCACACCCCTCCGTCGATGATGACGGTCGACCCCGTCATGTAGCTGTTCTCGTTCGAGACGAGGAATACCGCGAGGTCGGCGACCTCGTCGAGCGTGCCGACGCGGCCGAGAGCGCAGTGCTTGAGGTAGTCCTCCCGGCGGTGGTCGGGGAGATTCCGCCCGACACCGTCTTCGAGCAGCCCCGGAGCGAGGCATACGACGCGAATCGCGTATCGCGCGAGCTCCTTCGCGAGCGCCTCGGAGAAGCCCTTGATCGCGGCTTTGCTCGTGTAGTAGTGCAGCGGGGCCTCCAGCATGCGCACGCCGGCGAGCGAGCTGACGTTGAGGATCACGCCCTCGCGGCGCCGGATCATCCCGCGCACCACGGCCTTCGTGGTCAGAAACGTGCCCTTGACGTTGATGTCCATGACACGGTCCCAGTCCTCCTCCTCCATCAGTGCGAGGGGCAGGTTCTGGGTGACGCCGGCGTTGTTGACGAGGACGTCGATGCCGCCCCAGCTCTCCTCGAGAGTCTCCAGCGCGGCAGCGGTCGCCTTCGTGTCGAGCACGGACGCCTGAAACGCGTGCGCTTCACCGCTCGCTTCGAGTTTTGCGAGAGTGCGCTGCGCGGCTTCCTCGTTGCGCGTGTAGGTGAACGCCACTCGCGCGCCGGCCTGTGCGAAGGCGAGGCAGAGCGCGCGCCCGAGGCCGCGTGAGCCTCCGGTGACGAAGATGCGCTTTCCGTCGAGTCGGATCATCGCGGGCTCGCTCCGCCATTCTGGCGGTAGAACATGTTGTACGCACAGCCCGGCATCAGGCGTCCGTCCGGCAAAGCGTAGTGCGTGCAGCACTTCTTGATGCGGTCGATCTCGAACGTGTACTCGTCCATGAACGCGTGGATGAAAATCGTCTTCACGCAGCTCTCGCCGATCCGCAGTCGCTCTTCCAGCTCGAGCACGCGCTCCTCCGGGTACATCGACCGCAACGCGCGGCCGAGCGCCGCGAGGATCCTCTCCGAGTCGGGAATCTGCCCCGAGCCGGACCAGAGATCGTCGATCGCATCCCGCATGGCGTCCTCGAACACCGCGTCGGGACGGATCGCGCCGCGATTCGCGACGATCTCGAGGAAGGCCTCGAGGTCGACGAACCGGGGGAACGGTACGTATCCATCGCTCGTCTTCAGCAGATACGTCAGCCCGAAGCAGCCCGGATGCGAGCAAGGAAGCGGCACGAAGTCGCTCTTCTTCAGTCGGCCGTTGGTCTGCTCCTCCGCGGCCCGGACGACATCAGGAATCGTCACGATGTCCAGCGGGTCGTGCGGGTGAAAGTGCGTGCCGCCCAACCCGGTGTAGGCGGCGGGTTGAAAAAGGAGCGACAGGATGAAGTCCTTCTCGAACAACAGGTCGATGCACTCGCCGATCCTGTCATCGTTCACCCCCTTCGCGAGCGTCGAGATGATCGTCGTGCGCACACCGGCCCTCTCGAGATTCTCCAGGGCTCGTTCCCGGGCGTCCAGGTGGTCGCCCGGGCCGCGAAGTCGGCGCAATGCGGCGTCGCTCATCGCGTCGAGCTGGAGGTTGACGTAGACGCCGCGCCGCGCCAGCTGTTCGCAAAGCTCGTAGTCCGCGGCGAGGCGCAAGCCGTTCGTCGAGACCGACACCCGAGAGATCTCCGGCCGCGCGGCGATGTCGAGCAGCGCGAGAAACTCAGGGTGAACGGTCGGCTCGCCGCCCGACAGGTTGATCGTGTCGATCCAACCCTCCTTCTCGATGAGGCCATCGATGATCGACGCGAGCTCGCCGCGACTCATGTTGTAGCTGTTCGCGTTTCGGACGATGCAGATCGGACACTCGAGATTGCAGTAGTTCGTGATCTCGATGATCGGCAGGCAGCTGTGCTGCTCGTGGTCGGGGCAGAGGCCGCAATCCGCCGGGCAGCCGTCTTTCACCTCCGTCGAGTACGCCACCGGCACCGAGCCCGGTTTCGTGAAGTGGAACATCCGGAGAAACCACTCGGCGTCGCCTGCGATGAGCGCCTCGCTGGCTCCGTCGCGCGGACACTGCTTCCTGAGGTAGACCTTCCCGTCTCGAATGACGCGCGCTGCGTCGACGAGTTCGCGGCAGTGCGGGCACAGCGCCCTCGAGAACGAATGGAAGACCTCCAACGTGCGAGCGTTCGACGTTCGGATGATCTTCTGCGAACCGACGGGAAGCCTCATGTCACGTCTCCGCGAGCGAGCCGGGGCGCGTGGCGTCCATGCGCGCGATCATCGTCGAATCTGCAAAGCGTGGGTCCTTTTCGCGATAGAGGACGTTGTACGAGCACGTGGGAATGCTCGTGCCGTCGACTTCCGGCACGGCGACGCAGCACTTCATGATGCGGGAGACGTCGAATGTCTCCTCGTCCATGTGCGAGTGGATGTAGATGGCCTTGACCGTCGTCTCCGCGATGTTCTGGCGCTCCCGAAGCGGCAGCGGCGGCCTTCCCGACGGGAACATGTCGTTGATCAGGCGCTTGAGCGTCTTCAAGACGCGCTCGCTCTCGGGCACGCGGTCGGGATCGGTCCAGAGGTCGTCGATGATCCGGCGGAAGACCTCCTCGAGCTTCGCACGCGGCGCGATGTAGAGCGAGTCCTGCAAGAGCTCGAACAAGGTCTGCCGGGAGGACAGTCGGGTGAAAGGCACGAATCCGCCGCCGTCGAGCAGGAGCACGTAGCAGATCGAGTAGCAGTGGGGGTGTGCGAGCGGCGACGGCACGAAGTCGCGCCACGAGATCGCACCGTCCGTCGCGTCGTCCACGATGCGGTGGACGTCGGGGACCGTGATGCGCGCCCCCCGCTCGAATCCGATGCCTCCTTGGCCCGTGAACGTCAGGGTGTGAAGCTCGAGCGACCGGACGAACGGCCTCGTGAGCATCAGGTCGAGCAGCCGCGGGATGTCCTTGTCGTTGAGCCCCATCGCGACCGCCGGCAGGATCGTCGTCGCGACGTCGTGCTTCTCGAGAAGATCCAGCACCGCGAGCTTTCGTTCGACCGTGTTCGCGCCGAGCAATGCCCTGTCGACGTCGGGATCGAAAGTGTCGAGCGAGAGTACGATGCGCGCGTCGACTGCGGCGAGCTTCCGGACGTAGGACTCGTCCACGAGCTCGAGGCCGTTCGTCGAGACGGTCAGACGCCGGATGCCGCTGTCTCGACACATCTCGAGAAACTCCGGCAGCTGCGGGTGAAGCGTCGGCTCGCCGCCGGTGAAGTTGATGACGTCGAGATCCTCGTGGTCCGCGAGAAGGCGATCGAGGATGCGCCGCATCGACTCGGACGTCATCGAGTGCGCATCGTCGTTCTTGTTGATCGTGTAGCAGATCGGACAGTCCAGATTGCACGCCGAGGTGATCGGAATCACCGGCAAGAAGGTCCCTTGCTGGTGCGATGCGCAGGGGCCGCAGTCGAAGGGGCAGCCGGCGGAGATCTCCTTGTGCACGCGCGTCGGCGGCAGCGCTGGCGAGACGAACGCCAGGCAGTCGACGTACCACTCGACCGAGCTGGAGACGAGGACCTCCTGTCTGCCGTGCTCCGGGCAGAGCTTGTCGAGCCAGACCTCGTCGCCGCGAAAGACGATCTTGGCGTCGACGCTGCGCTTGCAGACCGCGCAGAGGCTCTTCGTCATCGAGTAGTAGACATGCGCAGCCTCATGCCTCTGAGGAACGGCAGGTTCCACGCTCTACCTCCGTGCGCCAGTTCGACCGACCGGGAAGCTACTCCCACGCCATTGTGCGGAGCTGCAAGAGTCGTTCAAGCGGATTCGACCACGGCGGCCGAGGGGCACCGTCACATGCCGCCGTCGACGGGAATCACCTTTCCCGAGATGTAGCGGTTCTCGAGCGCCAACCAGACGACGGCGCGGGCAATCTCCGCCGGCGTGCCGAGTCTGCGAAGCGCGGAGAACCTTTCGAAGTCATCGCGCAACGCGGCGGCGAAGTCGCTCGACAGGCCGGAGTCGAGAAGGCCCGCGCAGATCTGATTGACGCGGACGTCGAACGGTCCGAGCTCCTTGGCGAGCGCCATCGTCATCGTCGACAAGGCCCCCTGGCTGGCGGCGAACGCGACCGGCACAGGAGCGGCAACGGAGCGGTCGAGTGCGGCGACGAGCACGACGTCGCCTCCACGATGACCGAACAGCGGCGCGAGCTCGCGGCACGCGACGAACGCGCTGCGGCAGTTGACGGCGAAAACCTCCTCCCAGTGCTCGTCGGAGCTTTCGGAAAGCGCGCGCTGCCCTCCGACGCCCGCGCAGTGGATGAACAGATCGGGAGGCGACTCGCAGCTCGAGCGGATCAGCTCGACGATCTCGGAAGTCCGTCGCAGGTCGACGCGCTCAGCGGTGTGGCCGAGGCTCTGCTCGAGCTCGCGCGCGAGACGTTCGGCGCGCAGATACGTGAACGTCGCCTCGACGTCGCGCTGCGCCAGCTCGCGAAGGACCTCGCGGCCGATCGCGCCGGTGCCTCCGAAGACGAGGGCTCGTCGCATCGCCGTGTTCTCGGTTTCTTGTCTCTCGACGGTCACGCCAAGCGCTCCAGGTGATCCAGCTCCTCCCGGCACACGCTGCAAAACTCGCGCAGCGTCTCGACGTCGATGTCGAGGCGCGGCTGCAGGCGCACCGTGCTCCAGTCATGGCCGCAGACGTAGCACAGGAAACCGCGCTTGTAGAGGCGCATGCACAGAAGCGGTCCGATCGACGGTCTGTCCGCGAAGTCAGGGAGTCCGAAGCTCTCGAAGGAAAGCCACGGATTCCCGACGTCGCGCAACTCGAGGCCGACCATCAAGCCGTCCCCATGGACCCGAGCGAAGAGCTCGCTGCCGTCGAGCGCGCGTTCGAGCTCGTCGCGAAGAACCTCTCCCTTGCGACGGGCGCTGTCGATCAGGGCGTCGTCGAGGAGGTCGAGGGCCGCGAGCCCCGCGACACAGGACAGGGCGTTGTAGCTGAACGTCGCGTTGTGCGACTCGGCGCTCTCGAATTCGCGGCCGTACGCTTGGGAGAACACCTCGGCCGTCGTCAACACGGCCGAGATGGGCATCAGTCCGCCGCCGAGCGCCTTGGCCATGCAGACGACGGCCGGCCGGCGCGGCCACGTCGACGAGTACAGAAAGCGGCCGGAGCGCCCGAGCCCGGTCTGCACCTCGTCGGCGACGATCAGCGTTCCGGTCTCCTCGCACCTGGCACACAGGGCGGCGACGAACTCTGCGCTCAACGGCGAGACTCCGCAGGAGCCCTGGATCGGCTCGACGATCACCGCGGCGACATCCCCGGGCGCCAGCGCGGCGGCGAGGGCATCGACGTCGCCGGCAGGAATCGACGCGACACCGGGGAGGTGCGGCTCGAACGGGTCCCGGAAGGGCCCGGCGGGCATCAGCGCGGTCGCGCCGAACGTGCAGCCGTGGTAGGCGCCCTCGAGCCCGATGAGCCGCGGTCGTCGCGTCGCCGCACGGCAGAGTTTCAGCGCCGCGTCGACGGAGTCCGCCCCGGTGCAGCCGAAGAACGCGCGCTCGTAGCCGCTGCGCTCGCACAGCGCTCGCGCGAAACGGCCGGCGAACGGATTGACGCGCGACGGGTACCAGGACGGAGCGTCGCTCTCGAGGAAGCTCCGGATCGCCTCTGTCACGGCCGGATGACGATGGCCGAGCGCCTGGGTGCCGTGGAAATCCTCGTACGTTCGATCCTCGTCATCGACGAGGGCGCCGCCGCGAGTCGCGACGTAGCGCATCGCCTCGCCCGAGAGCTGCGCTCGCTGGAAGATCAGCGGATTGACGAAGCGCCGGAACTCGTCGAAGCCCTTGCGGAGTATCTCTCGGTTCTCGGCTTCAGAGTCCGCCATCGAACGCGATCTTCGCTCCAGTCATGAACGAGTTCTCGTCACAGACCAAGAAGGCCGCCGCGCGGGCGATCTCGTCGGCGCGCGCGAGTCTCCCGAGCGCGGACTGGTCGAGGTACTCGTCCACGCGATGCTGCGGCAGCATGGCGGAGAGGCCGTCCTCGAGAAGGCCGGGCGCGATCAGATTCACGCGGATGCCGTACCGTCCGACCTCCGACGCCAGCGCCTCCGTGAATCCGCGCAGCGCCGACTTCGTCGCCGCGTAGTGGATCGGCGATTCGATGGCCCGCTCCGACGCGAACGAGCCGACGTTCAGGATGCTCCCGCTCTTCGCTCGGTACATGTGTCGCAGCGCCGCGCGGGTGAAGAGGTAGGTTCCCTTGACGTTGACATCGAAGATCTCGTCCCACTCCTCCTCGTCGATCAGCGAGATCGGCAGGAGTTGATTGACGCCGGCGTTGTTGACGAGCACATCGATGCCGCCCCAATCGGCGACGAGCGCATCGACGACCTCCCTCGCATGCCGCCCGTCCGCGACCGTTCCCTTGAAGGACCGCGCGCGCTCCCGGCCGCGCTCGTCCGAGGCCTGTCGAATCTGCAGGAGAGCGTCCGCAGCGTCGTCTTCACTTCTCGAGAACGTGAACGCGACCAGCGCGCCGGAGCGAGCGAGCTCCGTCGCTATCGCCAGGCCGAGGCCACGCGAGCCGCCCGTGACGAGGCAACGTTTGCCTGCGAGCCGCTTGTCGTCGCTCGCCGTGGGGCCGCTCATCGGACGTCCTCCGTCGGCGCTGCCTCCCTCGCGCGTCCGAAGTAGTCTCCGCCCCGTCGCTCACCCCACACCGCGGGCGGCATCTTGAACTCCGGCTGCTTGTCGCGATAGAGCACGTTGTAGTTGCACACGGGAATCACCGCGCCGTCGGCGAAGCAGTCCGCGTCGCAACACAGCGCCGCGCGCTCCGTGTCGAAGGTGTCCTCGTCCATGTGCGAGTGCACGTAGACCGCCTTGACCGCGCGCTCGCTTCGGCGTAGAGCTTCCTGTCGCGACAGCTGCCGCCCGCGAGGAAAGAGCTCCGCAAGAGTCGCCTTCAAGAGGGCCAGCGCCCGTTCGTCGTCCGGAGCGCCGCGCGACCAGAGGCGGTCGATCGCCTCCCGCAGAGCTCGCTCCAGCCGCGGTCCCGGCTCGAGGTAGAGGCGTTCGGCGAGGCACTCGGCCACGGTCGCGCGGTCGAGGAAGCGCGTGAACGGCAGCGGCCTGCCGCCAGCGGGGTCCATCAGCAGGTAGGCGATCTGGTAGCAGAGCGCGTGCGCGCAGGGCGACGGGACGAAGTCATCGACGGTCAGCCGACCGCCGGTCTGATCTTCGATGGACTCCAGGACTTCGTAGATCGACACGCGACCGCTGCGGTCGAACGAGACACCTCCCTGACCGGTGTATGTAATCGTGTGAAACTCGATGTGGCGCACGTTCGGCCTCGAGACGGCGAGGTCGATCAATCGGCCCAGCTCGTGGTCGTTGTAGCCGCGCGTGACGACAGGGATCAGCGTCGTCCCGATCTCGTAGCGCTCGAGAAGATCCAGGCAGCGGAGCTTCACGTCGAGGAGGCGAGCGCCCTGCATCGCGTAGTCTGCCTCGGCATCGAAGGAGTCGAAGGCGAGAGCGACGCGCGCGCCGGTGGACGCGAGCCGCGCGACGAGGTCCTCGTCTCCGGCCAAGCGAATACCGTTCGTGCAGATCGACACCCGGTCGATTCCGGCCTCGGCGCTCGCCTCGAGGAACTCGAGAAAGTCCGGGTGGAGCGTCGGTTCGCCGCCCGTGAGATTGATCAGGTCGGGCATGCGGCCGTGAGCATCGCCGAGGTGACGAAGGATGTCGCGGAACTCCGCGATGCTCATGTGGAACGCGTCGTCGTTCTTGTTGTGAACGAAGCAGATCGGGCAGTCGAGGTCGCAGGAGCTGTTGATGTTGACGATCGGCAGCCGCGTGCGCTGCTCGTGGCTCGCGCAGGGCCCGCAGTCGAAGGGGCAGCCCCGGGAGACGTCCGTTTTCGGAGCGGGTGCACTAGCGAGCGGACGGAACGCGCGCATCGATTCGTACCAGCGTGCGTTCGTCGACAATCGTACGGACTGCTCGCCGTGGCGCTCACAGCGCTTGACCATCCAGACCTCGCCGTCCTCCAGGGCCACGACCTCGGCGTCGAGACCGTTGTGGCACTCGCGGCACAGACTGGTCGTCCGGTGAAGCACGCGGACTGCCTGGCGGCGGCTGAGGTCGATTGACTCGGTCTCGATGCCCTGCATTCCAGTCTTCGCTCCACGGCCCTGAGTGCGCGTGCGGCGCGCACAGCCCCAGAGTCGGCCGGCGTCGAACGAAAGTCAACCGCAACGGATGGCTGTCCTTGCGCGGCCTTCGGCGGGAGAATGGTGCAACTCGAAACCGGAACAGCGCATGGACTCGACCAGATTCTGCTATCGCAGCTTCGGACCGATCGTCACGGCGTTGTGTGGCGTCGGTGCGGCGGCAGCTCTCTTCTGGGCCGTGCCGCACGCGCATGCGAGGTGGGTGCTGGCGGGCATCGCGCTCTTGCTCACGCTCCCTGCCGTCCGGGCCAGCTGGTCGTTTTGTCCGTGGTGGCCGACGCGAACGAGGGACTTCGAGCGCATTCGCGAGCTCGCCGAGCTCGACGGCGGAAGCGTGTTTTACGATCTCGGGGCCGGGGATGGACGCCTCGTCATCTACCTCAGCCGAGTGACCGACGCGCGCTGTGTCGGCATCGAGATCTCACCGTTCCATTTCCTCGTCGCGAAGACGCGTCAGCTGCTGGCTCGGACGGGTGATGTGTCGATCCGCCTCGGCGATCTCTACAAGGCAGACCTGAGCCGCGCGGACGTGATCTACGTTTACGGCACGCCCTTCACCCTTCGCGGCCGCTTCACGGAGAAGCTGTTGCGCGACGGGAAGAAGGGCGCGCGGGTGATCTCCTACGCGTACGCCATCGAGGGGCTCGATCTCGTCGAGACGAGCCAGCCGGATCGCGGCTCGAGCGCGATCCATGTCCACCGCCTTTGAGCTCGAAGCACTGGCACCGGAAACCGGTGATCTTCGAGATCGCCGCTCGCTACGGCTCCTTCGCCGGGTTCTTCTCGACGAGCTCGATGGCCGCGTTGGCGAACCGCTTGCCGAGCGTCCGGTAGCCCTTCTTCGTGTAGTGCAGGTCGTCCTTGTCGCCGTTGAGGTCGTCGGTGTCGACCCACGTGTAGCGGGCGTTGCTCGCGGCGAACTCGACCTGCGCCTCGCGCACGCGGTCCCAGTCCCGGTAGGCCGCATTGGAGAAGTCGCTGAGCCTGCCGACCACGACGTTGATGTCCTGCCGGTTCAGGTCCGCTCGCAATTGCGCGATCAGGCCCTCCAGGCTCGCCTTGTACACGGCGGCGTGGCCCTCGCGCGCGTCGCGCTCGCCCTGCATCCAGACGAACGAGATCGACGCGGGCTTCCTGTCGCCGACCGCGGCCTTCACCTTCTTCAGCAGGCGGTCGTAGAGGTCGCCGGTTCTTGCCGGCTTCTCGCCCTGCGCGGGCTTCCATTCTTTGTACCAACGTCGGATCGGCTGGCCGCCCATCGCGTCCTTGACGACGATCACGTCGTCGCCGGCGAACGCCTTGTTCACCGTCGGCGTGAACGAGATCTCCGGCGGCAGACCTGCCATGTTCGACTGCCCGGACAGGATGAACAGGTGAGTCTTGTCGCCTGGCGCGGCGAGAATCGGCGCATCCCAACCCGCGATGTCAGCTGGCCGCACGCCTTTTCGGAAACCGCCGAAAGAGAACGTGACGGGGTTATACGGGCCGACGAAGTCGACGGGGCCATCGGGCTTGATCGCGCCTTCCATGCCGATGCACCACAGGCTCGCGTTCACGAGCATGCGCCGGAAGCCCTCGTTCAGGATGTCCTCCGACGCGCCGTGCGTCGTCGTGAAGACGCGACCGTCCTTCCCCGACTTCGCGCCGGTGTACGTGCGCACCCACGCGACCGGGAGCTCCTCCTTGCTCGTGTCGGGCTCGGCGTCGGGCGTCATGCCATTGAGGATGCGCCCCTTGGCGAGGATGACGCTCCCCTCGATTGGATCCGCTCGATAGCCGCCACACTGCGCGTGAACGTCCTTCACGCCGCGCAGCACCGGATGCTCGAGCTGGTCCTTCTCGAGCAGAAGGACCGAGCTCTGGCGGTGATTGCGCCCGTAGTGCCCGACCCAGTGCTCGCCGAGGACTTGGCGCCCGAAGCCGCCGCGGTAGTCGTCGTCCTTGTAGCGATCGGAGTATTTGTGAAACTTCTTGCCCGCCGCGATCTTGAACGCGTGCGTCGACGTGCGCAGACCGATCACCGGCTTGCCGGCGTCGAGATAGTCGACGATGTGCTGCATCTCCTCGTCCTTGAAGTCCTGAAACCTCAAGAACACGACCATGAGGTCGGCCGTGCGGAGAGCTTCCAAGCCGGCGATGTGCGAGCTTCCGGGTTGGATGAAGCCCGTCGCGGGATCGGTCGTGAAGAAGCAGCTGCACTTGAATCCGTAGCGCTTCGCCAGAATGCGCGCGAGCGCCGGAAGGGTCTCCTCGCCGCGGTACTCGTGGTCTCCCGCGATGAACACGATGTGCTTGCCGACGCCTGGCCCGGTGTCGCCTTCGTAGACGACGAGGTGCGGGTTGTCGGCCGCATGGACCAGGGGCGCAATGAAAACTACACCTACGAGTGCCAGTAGCCGTGTGGCTGTCGTCATGAGGTTCCCTCTCCCGTCGTTTGTACTCTTGCGTTCAGGTCCGCCCGTGTCGGTGGGCAACTGCCAGGATGAGCGAGATCGCTGCTGGCGGCAAGATCACTCCTCGACGATGCGAAAGCCGGCCGTCGCGGCGATCTCGAACAGCGTCACGCAATCCACGTTGCCGCTCGCGTGGACGACGGCCTCTTTGCGGCCGAGCGCCCCGCGTCCGTCTCCGGCCCGGGCTCCGACGTCAAGCGCCAGAACACCGTCCCCTCGTGGGGGCCTGCGCCGAGGTCCGTCGTCTGGGGGCAGCAGAACGCGTCGATGATCTCGCCTTCGTCCGAGCACGGATCGTACCGCTCGATGGTCCGTCGCCCTTCGGCACGCAGGACGGTCTGTCGGAAGAAGACCCCGCCGGCGTCCCGCGACGCACAGCAGCGCGACGTGCTCACGCCCGGAAGGTCCTGATCGGCGATGACTCGGAACGGAATCTCGATTCCG
This sequence comes from uncultured Planctomycetia bacterium, assembly GCA_964392615.1. GTDB lineage: Bacteria > Planctomycetota > UBA8108 > UBA8108 > UBA8108 > CAYMRB01. The sequence continues at coordinate 22,800 of CAYMRB010000117.1, forward strand.
GTGCGCGCCTCGGCAAGGGTGAAGTCGCACCGCGCGTCCATGAACACCCAATGACAAGGAAGTGAACGGACGTATCCTCTACGACTGGGTGGCTGGGGCACCGCTACGCTATGCCCCAGCCACCCAGTAACGACTAGCACCAAAGCAGCCACTGCCCGAGAGAATTGCAGC
>CAYMRB010000118.1:0-22731 GCA_964392615.1 uncultured Planctomycetia bacterium
TCCTCGTGCTCTTCGACCTCCTGCTGGTCAGAGAGCTCGGGGGAGTCGGAGTCGGAGTCGGCGTCGGAGTCGGAGTCGGTGACGGAATCTCGGTCACGCCCTCCGCCGGGTGGCGTTTCACCCGTTTCACCTCCTGCCTCGCCGGGAGGTAACGAACGCAAGCCACTCTCGACAACGGAACGGGGGCGACCGATGCTCTTCGCCACGCTCCGACGCCTCGTCTCGCTCGCCGCTCTGGTCGCCAGCTTCGCACTCGTCGCCCCGATCGGCGCCACTCCCTGCAGGAGTGCGTCGCGAGCGGCCACCTCTGCCCGCGTGATCGTTGACTCGCGCTGAGGAGCCCCTTGCGAAGAAAAAGGGCGGGACCGTGCCGAGGCGCGGTTCCGCCCTTCTTGGTCGGGTGCAGGCTCGGTCAGTCCGTGCCCAGGTTGAGAGCCTTCGGCGCTCGCACCAGCACCCACACCGTCGAGTGACGGCTGTACTCGCCCTCGACATCGACCCACGTCGCGAGGTGCTCCATCTGCCGCAGGAGCGTCGCGGTGGCCGCCTCGGTGAACTCGCGAAGCCGCGTCGTCGTCATCGTCGTGCGCACTTCGGAGGTCGAGATGATGTGCGTCCTGAAGGCCGCCGCGAGACGGCTGGCGGCGGCCTTCAGGGCGTTCTCGTGATTGTCGTTCGGATCGAGCGAGCCGACGTACGAGCCAACGGCGTACAGGTACACGTCGTCGAGCGGCAGCGTGTGGAGCCAGGTCGGCGCCTCGCGGTAGCTCGGTCCGGTCGAGCAGCCGGTCGTGCCGCAGACGCAGGCGGTGATCACGCCGCAGGCGACGACGACACGTCCGACGACTCGCGTCGGTAGGAGAACGCTATGCACTGTCGCCGGCCTTACTTCTCGACCGTGGCCATCAGCTTGGCCTGGGCCGCGGCGACCTTCGCCTTCTCCTCTTCCTTGAGCTTCTCGATGCGCTCGCGGAATTGGTTCTTCATCGCCTCGGTCTTGAAGTAGGCCTCGTCCTTCGCGGCGTTCTCGCTGATCGCCTCGATGACGTTCTCGGTCCACTGCGTCGGATCCTTCAGCACGACGAGGCAGTACACGTTCGTCGCGGTGATCCGGTACTTGTACGGCTGGGCGCCGGCGATCTCGACGTTCGAGTACTGCTGGCTCAGCGTCTCGTCGTTGTAGTACGACTGCAGGCTCGCCTCGACGTTCAGGTCGCCGACCGACTTGGCCCAGTTCTCGCCGAGCGACGTGATGCGCGTCTTCAGCGTCTCGGCCATCGTCGCGCGTCCGTTCTGCTCCGCGGCACGACGGGCCGGGCCCTCCGCGCGCGGGTTGACGAGCGGCGCGACGCCCACGGTCGCGAGGTGATCCGAGATATCACCCGGGTTGTTCCACCATTCCACGGCGCTGCCGGGGACCTCGTCCGCGGGCAGAGTCTGCTTGTCGCTGCAGCCGACGGTCGTCATCAGGGTCAGCGCGGCCAGCGCTGCGATCGTTGCGCGCAGGGTCATCGAAAGTCTCCTCTCGTCGTGTTGCGTTCGGTGTCCCGTCCCGAGGACCGTCGGCACTCCTAACAGAGGGTTGCCGCAACGTCAAGGCGTGACGGGGATTCCGGGGGCGCATTCACCGGCGTCCGCCCGTTCGCGCCCTGTTCGGAAAGGGCATATTCACGTATTGACATATGCGAATGTCTTGATATGTTGGCCGCATGGACCCGTACCAGGCGGTCTTCAAGGCCCTGAGCGACCCGACGCGGCTGCGAATCTTCGCAGTGCTCGGCGGCGCCTCGTTCCACCAGGGCGAGCTCGTCGGCATCCTCGGCATGGCGCAGTCGCGCGTGTCGCGGCACCTCAAGATCCTCGCGGAGGCGGGGCTCGTCGAGGCGCGGCGGGAGGGGATCTTCGTCTGGTACTCGCTGACGCGGCGCTGTCGGGCCAAGCACCGGCCGGCCGAGGCGTTCGGGTTCCTGCCGCCGCTCGTCGAGGAGCTGATCCACGGCGAGGCGTTCCGCGAGGATCGCGCCCAGGCCGAATACCTCGTTCACGAGCGTCGCATGCAGGCCGAGGAGTTCTTCCGCGGCGTCGCCGATTCGTGGGACGAGGAGCGCGACGCGGTCCAAGGGCCACCCGCGCATCTGGACGCGCTCCTGGCACGGCTCGAACCGGGGGCGGACGGCCCGCGAGGCGACCCCGGCGACGGAGAGGGGCTCGGCACGGTCGTCGACCTCGGCACGGGCACCGGCGTCCTGCTGTCGCGTCTCAGCCCTCGGGCCGAGACGGTGATCGGCATCGACGCGGCTCGCGAGATGCTCGACGTCGCCCGCGACCATGCCCGCGAGGCCGGCCTCGCCAACGTCGACCTGCGCCTCGGCGCGCTCGAGCACCTGCCGCTTCCCGACGCGTCCGCCGACGCGATCGTCGCGAACATGGTGCTCCACCACGTCGCGAATCCGCCCGACGCCGTCGCCGAGGTCGCGCGCGGCCTGCGGCCCGGCGGCCGGTTCCTCCTGGCTGACCTCGCCGCGCACGGCGAGGAATCGTACCGCGAACGCCTCGGCGACCTCTGGCTCGGTTTCGAGCCGGACGCGCTGCGGAACTGGCTCGCGGAAGCCGATCTCGAAGTAGATGAAGTCGAGTCCATCCCCGGGCTATCGGAACGCCCGGATACCCTGATCGTCTCTGCGCACAAGCGCGCGGCGACGGAGAACGCGAAAGGAGATCCAGCGTGACGACCGCTTCCAAGCCGCAGTACAAGGTGGCTGACATCAATCTCGCCGAGTGGGGCCGAAAGGAGATCGAGCTCGCCGAACGCGAGATGCCCGGTCTGATGGCCCTGCGCGCGAAGTACGCGGCCGAGAAGCCTCTCGCGGGCGCGCGTATCGCCGGCTGCCTCCACATGACGATCCAGACCGCGGTGCTGATCGAGACGCTCACGGCTCTCGGCGCCGAGGTCACCTGGTCGAGCTGCAACATCTTCAGCACGCAGGACCACGCCGCGGCCGCGATCGCCGTGACCGGCGTGCCGGTCTACGCGTGGAAGGGCGAGACCGAGGAGGAGTACGAGTGGTGCATCGAGCAGACGCTCGTCTTCGCCGACGGCCAACCGCTCAACCTGATCCTCGATGACGGCGGCGACCTGACCCAGATCGTCCACGACCGCTTCCCGCAGTACCTCGCCGGGATCAAGGGGATCAGCGAAGAGACGACCACCGGCGTCCATCGCCTCTACCAGATGTTCGAGCGCGGCGAGCTGAAGGTGCCCGCGATCAACGTCAACGACTCGGTCACGAAGAGCAAGTTCGACAACCTCTACGGCTGCCGCGAGTCGCTCGCGGACGGCATCAAGCGCGCGACCGATGTCATGGTCGCGGGCAAGGTCGTCGTCGTCGCGGGATACGGCGACGTCGGCAAGGGCTGTGCGCAGTCGATGAAGGGCTTCGGCGCTCGCGTCATCGTCACCGAGATCGACCCGATCTGCGCGCTGCAGGCCGCGATGGAGGGCTACGAGGTCACGACGATGGAGGAAGCCGCGAAGTTCGGCGACATCTTCGTCACGACGACCGGCTGCTGCGACGTGATCCGCGGCGAGCACCTCGACGCGATGAAGAACGACGCGATCGTCTGCAACATCGGGCACTTCGACACCGAGATCGACGTCGCGTGGCTCGAGAACAACGACGATATCGAGTGCATCAACATCAAGCCGCAGGTCGACCGCTACCAGTTTGCGGACGGCAAGGGGATCATCCTGCTCGCCAGTGGGCGCCTGGTGAACCTCGGCTGCGCGACGGGGCACCCGTCATTCGTGATGTCGAACTCGTTCTCGAACCAGGTCATCGCGCAGTTGGCGCTGTGGAACGAGCCCGAGAACTACCCGATCGGCGTCCACATGCTGCCGAAGCTCCTCGACGAGGAGGTGGCACGGCTGCACCTCGGCAAGCTCGGCGTCAAGCTGACGACCCTGACCGAAGGGCAGTCCGAGTACCTCGGCATCCCGGTCGAGGGCCCGTACAAGCCCGAGTTCTACCGCTACTGATTCTCTCCTCTCGCCGTGCGCGCGCGCCTTCTCGCGTCGCGCGCGCACGGTGAGCCTCAGGGGCCACGAGGACGGACTCGCGACGGGAAGCAACGTCCCGCAGCCTGCCCCAGCCGTCCTCGCACTCCACACGCATCGCGAACGCGATGCGACGAATCTGCGCAAATTCGCGGAATCGACGTAATCCGCGTTCCTCTCTCCGGTCTGCCCCCCGAGAGAGAGATGTTTGGCCCCTGCCTCGTCTCTCCTTCCTGTCTTGCCTTCCCGAAAAAAGCTTGGTCCCGTAGTTCCTCTCGTCGATGATCTCGTGAAGCGGGCTCGGCGCGCGAACTTGGCGGCTGGGCTACAGATAGGTCACCTGTTACGGAGGAAGTCCAGCGATGATCCGTTCGCGAATTCTCTGGGTGCTCGCAGGCGTTCTGCTCGTGACGAGCAGCGCCCTGGCTGCGCCCTCGACGCTCAAAGACAGCGTCCGGCTCGGCGAGCACTGGTACGGTCCCGAGTTCAAGCTCGAGGATCTGAAGGGCCGCGTCGTCCTGTTCGAAATCTGGGGGATGAACTGACCGCCCTGCATCCGAGGGATGCCGCAACTCGTGAAGTTGCACAAGGAATACAAGGATCAGGGTTTCGTCGTCATCGCCACGCACGCCCAGAGCCCGAAGGAGAAGGATCGCGCGCTCGCGATGATGCGCAAGCTGAAGGCGGACATCACCGTCACCAGCATGGGTAGCATCAACACGCCGGAGAAGCTCCAGGGCATTCCGCAGGCGTACTTGTTCGACTCGAAGGGCGAACTCGTCGAGGCCGGACGGCCATCGTCGATGAAGAACTCGATCGTCAGCCTGATCGAGTCGTCACCGCACTACCTGATCGCCGATCGCCCGCCTCAGAAGCTCAAGAAGGTCGCCGACGCGCTGAAGAAGACGCCCGTCTGGGGCTCGATCATCAAGAAGCTCGTCAAGGAGCAGAAGAAGAAGGGCGAGGTGGCCGAAGAGGCCGAGTTCATGCTCGAGCGGTTGCGCGGCTACGGCGAGAAGCAGCTCACCAAGGCCCGCGAGCTCGAGACCGAGGACGCTCTCGCCGCACAGGTGCTCTACGCGAAGATCGCGAAGAACTTCAAAGGCGATGACGTCGCCGAGAAGGCCTCCGATCGGACGAAGGAGCTCAAGAAGGACAAGGAGTTCCAGGCGGAGCTCAAGGCCTGCAAGGCGGCCGCGCAGATCCTCGCGATGACCGACAAGCTTGTCGCGGTTCGCGACAAGATCAGCCTCGAGTCCAAGTCGAACAAGAAGACGGCGAGGACGATCATGGCCCTCACCAAACGCTTCCTGAGCAAGTACGGCGAGTCGAAGGTCGCCGACAAGCTCACGGCGGAGCTCGAGGGCTTCGGCTTCGAGTTCTGAGCCTCTGAAGCTCTGAGGCGCTGAGCGGTCTGCCGTCAGACCGCGCGTTCACACGATCAGGCCCTCGTCACCGGACTCCGGTGGCGGGGGCCTCGTCATTTCGTGAGCGCACAGTTGCTCAGAAACACGGCGGGCCGCCCGCGCGGCGCAGGTTGATGTTGTCGACGACCGCGGTCTCGGAGAAGCGCAGCAGGAAGAGCACCGCGTCGACGACGTCGTCGATTCGGATGAGTCCGCTGCGGTCGAGATCCGGCCTGGCGCGCTGGATGAGCTCGGTGTCGACACCGCCGGGCGACACCGACCGCACGCGGACACCGTGCTCGTGCGCTTCGGCCGCGACGGATCTCGTCAGCCCCATCACCGCGTGTTTGCTCGCGCCGTACGCCGATTGGTCCGGGTAGCCCTTGTAGGCGACGACGCTCGAGATGTTGACGATGTCGCCGTCGCGCTGGCTCTTCATCACCGGCAGCGCCGCGCGCATGAAGAGGAACGTGCCGCCGGCGTTGACCCGCATCGTCTCGAGGAAATCGTCGTAGGCGACCGCCTCGAGCGGGCCGAACGCGCCGATGCCGGCGTTGTTGATCAGGATGTCGAGTCCGTCATGTCGCGAGACGTGATCGGCGACGACCGACTCGACCTGCGCTTCGTCGCCGACGTCGCACACGCGCGGGCTGATCGAGTCCGCAGTCGCTTGCGCCGCGAGCGCATCGAGCCGCGTCGCATCGCGTGCCACCGCCGTGACGAGCGCGCCCTCCGCTGCGAGCCGAGTCGCGATCCCCGCGCCGATACCGCGCGAGGCCCCGGTGACGATGCAGGTTCGGCCGCGAAGGTCTCGCATGGTGTCGTCGATCGTCTATCGCCGGCGCTGGGCGCTACAGGCCACCCTCGAGGAACGGGCTCGCCTTGTACACGTCGTAGATCGTCACGCCGACCTTGCGCCGCAGCTTGCGCACCTCGTCAGTCTCGGGAAGCTCGTGGAGCTTCTCCTGCACCGCCAGGAGCGTCTGGTAGGCCTTTTCGAGGTCGGCGCCGCGATCGTCGACGCCGCGCGCGGCGCGGTAGAGCGCGACCGCTTGACCGTAGGCCTGGTGGATCTTGCCGAGGGTCTCGGCGTCGACGGTGCCGGTCGTCGTCGCGCCGGCGGAGGTCCCGGTGTCCTGCGAGCCCGTGTCGTCGTGCCGGTCCGGCTGCGTGTTGCCGGGCGTCGACTCGGTGCCCGTCGACGCGGTCGAGCCGTTCGGTCCGCGCGCGACCAGATCGCCGCTCGAGGCCTGCTCGATCGCCTTGACGCCCTTGCCGCTCGCCTCCTCCCAGTAGCCGAGCAGCTCGTCGCCTTCGTTGCCGCCGAAGACGAGCGGCACTTGCTCGCCGTCGGGCATCGACAGCAAGCGCTCGAGGAGCTCGTAACCCTCATCGCGCAGACCGTGCTGATAGTACTTCCGCACGCCGCGCAGGTAGAGGTCGATCGGGTGCGACAGATGGCGCACGCGACGCTCGAGGATCTTGCGCTGCTGATCGTTGTACGCCTTCGGGTCGAGGTCGCGAACCTCGAGCACCTCCTCCTTGCGCAGGCGGACGTTGGTGCCGCTGATCAGCTTGACGTCGTAGCCGTCGTACTCCGTTGCGACGCTCGTCGCGACGAGCGTCTGGCGGTTCGCGAGGAGGATCTCGCGCGCGTTGGGTGTCGTCTGCGCCCCCGCGCTCGTCTCCTTGGGCACGAGCCGGTCGAAGACGATAGCCTTCGCCTCGAGCTGCCGCGCCTTGGCGCGCGCCAGGCCTTCCGCGTTCTCGGCCATCTGGCGCGCTCGGCTCTCCGCGGCGGAGAAGTCCTGCTCGGAGATCAGCCCGCGAATCGCGTCGATCTCGCCGCGTTGCGCCGCCGTGATCTTCGTCAGGCTCTCGCGACGCGCCGCGGAGCTGCTGCCGTCCGACGCGCGGTCTCCGGACGTCGTCGCGACGGAGTCCGAGCCGTCGTCGGTCCGCGTTCGGTCGCCGCCCCGCGTGCGCTTGCGCGGCGTGCCGCGGGCGCCGGAGCCCGTATCCTGCGGCGTCGCGGGACGCATCGTGGGCCCCGAATCCGTCGGCTCGGGACGGGCTTCGCGGTCGCGCTGGTAGTCGGTCCAGCCTACGAGGATGCCTCCGGCGAGCGCCAGGGCAGAGATCAGAATGCAGAGTGACCGGAAGTCCACGGTGTTGCGCTGCCGGGATGACGGCTCCGGAAAGTCCGACCGGTCGAGTCTCGACGACTCGATGCCGGGCAGAGGGCGTCCGCGGGACGGACGACGGACACTACAGTGTAGCAGACGAGCCCCGGCGACAAGGCGTTTTCGCTGACTCGAGTTTTTTCCGACGCGCCGTTCGAAGCGCTTCCGCGCCTGCTACAATGTCGTGCCCCGCGGTGAGGGCACGAAAAAAGGCCTTCGACCGAGAGGGGAAAAGCCGAAGGCCCTTGGTGAAACTGACATGTGACAGACATGGTATCGGTTTCTCCCGGCGCCGGCCTTGAGCGTTTCGCACCTGTGGACACTCTGATCATGTGCCGATTCCATCAGCGTTTTACCGGTCCTGTCGCCCGGGCCTTCCTACCGTCCCTTCTCGTCGTGCTCGTCGCGGTCGCCACCGTCTTCGCGGCGACGCCTGCTAGCAGCCCGGGGGGCGAGCTGCCGCTCGCGGCACGAGACCGCGACAAGAAGAAGGACGACGAGAAGAAGAAGTCCGCCGACGCGGCCTGTGAGGCGAAGCTCGAGGAGATTCGCGAGAACTTCGACCGCAACCGCGGCGCGGAGATCCAGGAGCGCATCCTGCAGATCGGCCAGTTCGTGAACGCGCCCTGCGACGCGACGGTGAAGTTCCTCGCGGGCCTGTTCGACTCCGAGGAGAACGCGGGCATCCACATGGCCATCACCGAGGTGCTCGGGCGCATCGGATCCGAGAAGGCCGTGCAGGTGATCGTCACCGAGGCGGCGCCGGCGCTCACCGGCGATTCGTTCAACGCGCTCGCGGTCGCGCGCGCTCTCGAGAACCCGCTCGCCGGAGCGGCCGAGCAGTGGCTGCTGCTGCGAGGAATGCGCAGCAAGTCCCTGCGGCGGAACAAGGAGGTCTGGGAGCGCGTCGTGCTCGCGGTCACCAAGTTCAGCCATCCTCAGCGCGTGACGGTGCTTGTGCGGGAGCTCGCCAGCAGAAAGACGGCGCCGGCGGTGCAGGTGGCCATCCTCGAGGGGCTCGAGAGCGTCGAGGACAAGAACCTCGTCGCGATCGCCGGCAAGCTCGTGTACTCGAAGGATCCGACGGTGAAGATCGCGGCGATGCGGCTCCTCTTCCGTCAGGGCGGCAAGAAGAACACGAAGATCTTCGTCAGCGGCCTGCGCAATGCCGACTGGCAGGTGCGTCTGCTCAGCCTGCGCACGCTCGCGAAGCTCGAGCACAAGAAGACCATCGAGTACGCGACCCACCTTCTGGCGGACAGGGATTACCGCGTGCAGGTGAACGCCGTGCGCGTGCTCTACAAGATCGCGAAGCCGGAGGTCATCCCGCCGCTCATCGCGCACATGGACAAGAGCTCGGGGCGCGTCAAGGACGACATCCTCGACGCGCTGACGCGGCTGACCGGTGTCGACCTCGGTCCGGCCGGCTTCCAATGGGAAGGCTGGTGGGAGCAGAACGCCAAGAAGTTCAAGACGCTCAAGCCGCTCAACGCCGAGGAGTTCGCCGAGCTCAAGGCGAAGGCCGAGGAGGCCGGCACCGCGGCGTACCACGGGTTGCGCATCCTGTCCGATCGTTTCGTGTTCATCGTCGACTCGTCGGAGAGCATGAACGAGGAGTACGTCCCGCGCGACGATCGCACCAAGAAGAAGAAGCGGCGCACGAAGGTCGATCCGGGCGACTTGAAGAAGAAGAAGCTCTCGAAGAAGATCGACGTCGAGAAGAAGGAGCTCCGCAAGGTGTTGCAGGGGCTTCCGGACGGCAAGAGAATCGACATCATACGATTCGAGAGCGTGATCACCGACTTCGTCCGCGACGCGCTCGGTCAGGGCGGCAAGAACCTCGTGCCGCTCACTCGTCAGAGTCGAGCCGCTGCCGTGAAGTTCGTCGACGCCGCCGAGGCGGCGGGCCAGACCTACATGCTGAAGGCGCTCGAGACCGCGTTCGCCAACGAGGACGTCGACACGATCTACTTGCTCTCCGACGGCGCGCCGACGCCGCAGGAGACCGCCGGCATGAAGGTGATCCTCGATCGCGTCCAGAGCATGAACCTCGTCCGCGCGATCAAGATCAACACGATCGGCATCGACCTCGAGACGGACACCGAGGAGTTCATGCGGGAGCTCGCCGAGGAGAACTTCGGCGTGTTCATGAAACGATAGGTCTCCTCGGCTTGAATCTCTCATAGTCCGCCGCAAACACGGTTTCCGTTCGGGTTTTCACGCCCGTGCTGCGGTGATAGGATCGAGCTACCAACCGGGTGCGCTGCCCAGGTCTCGGCGCGGCACCCGGCCACCGTGTCGGACGACCGACACCAGACCCGTGGATCGTGGCGAGCCCGGCTCGCCGGACGCGAGTCTCCGTCAGCTGGAGGTTCGGGCGGGAGATGGTGGAATGGGGACCAAGCGACGCCGTGGCGGGCCGCGGCGTTCAGCGCAGTTCGAGACGCCTCGCTCCGGTCGGTGCGAGGCGTTTCATTTTGACTTGCGCGCCGTCCGCGGCATGCAGTCGACGATGAGCCGGCCGAGTCGACGGTAGGCCTCGTTGCCTGGAGCGGTGTGGCGCCATGCGAGGCCGATCGTGCGCGACGGTTGTGGTGACGCGAGCGGCACCACGGTCACGCTGTCCTGCGGACGCACCTCCGACACGACGGCCATCGCGGGAAGCAGGGTGATGCCGATGCCATTCGCGACCATGCGGACGAGTGTGCCGAGGCTCGACGCGCGGCAGTCCGCGAGCTCGCCCGCGCCGGCGGCCTGGCACAGGGGCACCAGCTGATCGCGCAGGCAGTGGCCGTCGTCGAGCAGCAGCACCTCCTCGGCGTCGAGATCGGCCAGGCGCAACCGGCGGCGTCGAGCGAGCCGATGCCCCTCAGGAACCGCGACGACGAACGGCTCGACGAAGAGCTCCACCGTTTCGAGGTGGCCGAGGTCCGCCTCGAGAGCGACCAGGAGCACGTCGAGCTCGCCGGACTCCGCGAGGGCGACCAGCTCGGCGGTGCGCTCCTCGCGCAGCAGGACACGCGCGTCGGGGTAGCGCTCGCGGACGCGCGACAGCGCTGCTGGCAGCAGATAGGGTGCGATCGTCGGAATGACGCCGAGGTGCACGGTGCCGGTGAGTGGATCGCTGCTGCCGCGGGCCGCGTCGACCAGGGCGTCGACCTCCGCGAGGACGCGACGTGCGGCCGCGATCACGGCCTCACCGGCCGGAGTCACGAGGACGCGGCGCCGATCCCGCTCGAAGAGCTGCACGCCGAGGGCGTCCTCTAACTGGCGAATCTGCGCGCTCAGACCGGGCTGGGTCACGTAGCAGGCCTCCGCGGCGCGGCGGAAGTTCAGGTGGCGGGCGAGGGCGACGACGTACTCGAGCTGGCGGATGGTGGGACGTTCCATGGTGAACTGCAGGTTATCACATCGATTGTTCTTATCAATTGGAGTAATCGATCGGTCGCGGCGATGATCGTTCTCTCGGAACTGGCCATCACCTTCATGGAGACCCGAATCATGGCGAAGAACGAGCTGATCGACGGATTGAATCGCGCGCTGAACCGAGAGGTCACGACCTTCCTGCGCTACATGCTCCAGGCCGCGGCGATCAAGGGAGCCCAGTGGGAGAGCGTTCGGGAGATGTATCAGGGCGAGGTGGTCGACGAGGTCGGTCACGCGCAATACCTCGCCGCGCGCATCCGCGCGCTTGGCGGCGTGCCGAAGCTCGCGCCCGACCTGACGCCGCCGCCGGAGGATCCGCGCAGCATGCTCGAGAACGACGTCGCGGCGGAGCGGGATGACGTCGCGCACTACCTCGAGCTGGCGGAACTGGCCGAGGAGGCCGGCGTCGTCGACGTGAAGTTCAAGATGGAGGAGCTGGCGGCGGAAGAAGCGGCGCACGCGGAGGACATGCGGCGGATGCTCGGGTAGGTTCACGGAGCTCCTGTTTGCGAGCTTTGCGCCTTTGCGTGATCTCTCTGGCAGGAGTTGTCACGCGAAGGCGCAAAGATCGCAAAGGAAGAGGCAGCGCTCGACAGCCGACGACCGCATGGCAATCTCCTCGCCGATGTTCGACAATCGCGCCGGACAGCCACGAGGAACCATGCACAGCTTCTGCCGCTTCACCCGACCGCTCGTCTGCCTCCTCCTCGTTCTCGTCGCCTCGCCGGCCGTCGCCGACGATTGGCGCTGGAAGGAGGGCCGTCAGGACCTCGTGAAGATCTGCGCCGGCGAGCGTGCCGCCGCGATCAAGGCGCTCGAGAAACGCCTGGAGAAGCAGCCCGATCACGGCGAGGCGCTGTTCCTCCTCGCGCTCGCGACCGCGCAGGAGGGCGACCTCGAGCGCGCGATGGGCTGCGTTCGTCGCGCGGTCGATGCCGGCCTGCCGATCGAGCGCTTCCTCGCCGGGCCGCGCGAGGTGGCGCGACCGCTCATCTCGAGCGACGCGTTCCGCTCGTTCGCGCGCGATCGGCACGGCGAGCTCGTTCACGGGCCGACGCTCGGCAGCGTGACCGATCGCAGCGCGCGGTTCTGGATGCGCACCGTGCACGAGGCGCCGGTGCGTGTACGTTGGCGCGTCGCGGGCTCGAGCGATTCGTGGCGCGAGTCGGCGGCGATGAAGACCGCCGCGTCGCGCGAGTACACCGCCGTCGTCGAGGCCGGTGCTCTCGAACCGGCCACAGCGTACGACTATCGCCTCGTCGTCGACGGTCGCGAACTCGAGCGCACGTACCGCTTCCGCACGTTCCCGCGGGCGGGATCGTCGGCGCGCTTCGACATCGTGTTCGGCGGCGGCGCGGCATTCACACCGTCGTACGAGCGCGTGTTCGCGACGATCGCGTCGCACCAGCCCATCGCGTTCCTGCAACTCGGCGACAACGTCTACATCGACGCGCCGACGCACGGTGCGGTCGGCGAGTACTGCTACTACCGCCGCCAATCGTCGGCTCCGTATCGCGAGCTCGTCGCGTCGACGAACGTCGCAGCGATCTGGGACGATCACGACTTCGGCACGGACGATTGTCACGGCGGTCCGAAGATCGATAGTCCGCCGTGGAAGCGCGCGGTCTTCCGAACGTTCCGCAACAACTGGAACAATCCGCGCTACGGCGGCGGCGACGAGCGGCCCGGCTGCTGGTTCGACTTCACGCTCGGTGACGTGCACTTCATCCTGCTCGACTGCCGGTACTACCGCACGGCGCCGAAGAAGCCGCCGAGAAAGGCCAAGAAGGCGAAGAACCCGCAGAAGAAGCCCGCGACCGCGAAGCGCGCGAAGAAGGCGAAGAGGCCGCCAGCGAAGGTCGCGCCGCCGTCGATGCTCGGCCCGGAGCAGAAGGCGTGGCTCTTCGAGCGCCTGCGCACGTCGATGGGCACGTTTAAGGTCATCGCGTCGTCGGTGCCGTTCTCGAGCGGCGTCAAGCCGGGCAGCGGCGATCCGTGGGATGGCTACCCGGAGGAGCGCGAGGAGATCTTCTCGTTCGTCGAGAGGCAGCGCATCGAAGGCGTCGTGCTCATCGCCGCCGATCGCCACCGTTCGGACGCGTGGCGCACCGAGCGCCCGAACGGCTATGACCTCTACGAGTTCCAGTCGTCGCGTCTGACGAACATCCACACGCACGGCGTGTTGAAGGCGTCGCTCTTCGGCTTCAACAAGGACCGCTCGTTCGGCCTCCTATCGTTCGACACGACGAAGGCCGACCCGGAGGTCACGTACACGATCGTCGACATCGACAACCGTCCCGTGCACACGATGACGCTGCGCCGGAGCCTGCTCGAGTTCTCGTCGAAGTAGGTCGCTCGACGCGCCATGGAGGTCCTCATGCGATGGATCGCGCCAGGTTCGGATGTCGCGATTCGCGGGACGGCGGCGGTCGTCTGGCTCGTCGTCGCATCCACCGGCGATGCTGCGCTGGCGCGGGACGAGGCTTCGAGCGTGAGACTGCGCTGGACGCCGGCGACCGCCCCGGATGACGCGTCGAGCCCTTCTGTCGTGCCGTTTCGCGATGCGCACGCGCTGCGGTTCGCGACCAAGACGCGGACGCGATTCGAGCCGCAAGAGCTGAAGGATCACCCCGCGACACGCGGCGACGGAGCGCTGACCGTCTGCGTCGTCGCGCAGCTCTCGTCGTCGCCGGCCGAGAAGACGCCGATCGTCTCGAAGTGGCACATGCGATCCGGAGGGCGCGCGTGGGAGATCGGCGTGTTCCCGGACGGGCGCGTCTTCCTCGACGTCAGCGCGAGCGGCGACTGGCCGGAGCGCGCGCGCGAGCTCGTCGGGTACCGGCCTCTCGAGGTCGGTGTGCCGTACGCGATCGTCGCCGTGATCGACCCGGGGCGTCGCCTCGAGATCTTCGTCAACGGCGGAACCTGTGGCAAGGCGATCGACGCCGTGCCGGGCCGCGTATTTCGATGCGACACACCGATCCTGATCGGCGCGCAGCCGCCGGCTCACCGGCACTTCGACGGGCTCGTCGCCGAGCTGACGATCGCTGCCGCCGCGTGGACCGAGCAGGGCGTTCAGCAGCACGCGCGCGAGGTCGGGCTGACGAAACCGCCAGCCGCGCTGTCCGCAGCGATCGAGGGCGACGTCATGGATCTCGCCGTCGTACGGCGCGAGGTGATGGCGTATGTCGATGAGCTGCAGGTCGACGGCGAGCCGATCGGAGTCTATCGACGCTTCGCGCGACCGAACGCCCTCGCGACGCTCTACGCGACGACCGACGTCGCGTGGATTCGCGCCTGCATGGGCGAGGACCTCCGCGCGACGTTGAGCGACGACGAGCGCGCCGCGTGGGTCGCGCACATCAACTCGTTCGCGCGTGACGACGGCGCGTACGCTGGCGGACGGCATTCGCTGCTGCACGCCAACGGCATGGTCGTCGGCGCGCTTGCCGTTCTCGGCGGCAGGCAGAAGCACCCGGTGCGGCTGTACGACCCGTTCGACGCGGTCGACGAGATCGACGGCTGGCTCGAGGAGGTTCGCTGGGAGCGCCAATGGGGCGCGTCGCATCTCTTCTGGGGTGGCATGCACTGCTTCAGCCTGAGCCGGCGCTGCTCCGACGCGTGGCGCGACAAGGTCTTCGACTGGCTCGACTCGAACCTCGACCCGCAGACCGGCTGGTGGCGAAAAGGAGTGCCGCAGGCGGGACTCGCGATCGAGGTCCTCGGCGGCGCCGCGCACATCTGGCCGGTGTACCAGCATCACGGTCGGCGCTTTCCGTACCCGCGTCGCGTCATCGACAGCATTCTCGCGATGCAGCGCGCGGACGGCAGCTGGCTCGGATTCGCGAACTACATGGAGCTCGACGCGCTCTACGGTCTCGCGTACATGACGTCGCTCGCGCCGGACTATCGCGCCGCCGACATCGCGCGTGCGGCGCAGAAGCACGGTCGCCTCGTCCGACAGCGCTATCCCGCCTTCCTCGCGGGGCGGCCCGACGCGCACATCGTGCTGTCCGTCGTCGGCACGCTCAGTCTGCTTCAGGAGCTCGACCCGGAACACTTTCGCGATGAGGTGACCTGGTCGGATATCTTCAGTGATCGACGCTTCTACGAGACGTCGAGGGTCGAGGTGCTCGAGGAATCCACGCAGAAGAGGAAGGATCCGTGAAGTCACTCCGTACGCCGCGACGTTGGATCGTCGCGCTCCTGATTCTGGGAATCGTCGGCGGGCAGTGGACGGCGCGCGCGTCAGATCACACCAACGTCGTGTTCATCCTCGTCGACGATCTCGGCTACATGGACATCGGGGCGAACAACCCGGAGACGTTCTACGAGACGCCCAACATCGACCGGCTCGCGAGGGGCGGCATGCGGTTCACGAACGGCTACGCTGCGAACCCCGTCTGCAGTCCGACTCGTTACAGCATCATGACGGGGCGGCATCCGACGCGTGCGGACGTCACGAACTTCTTCTGCGGGAGGCGCGGCGGCCGTTTCGCGCCGGCGCCGCTTCAGTGCGAGCTGCCGTCCGAGGAGGTGACGCTCGCGCAGGCGCTGAAGGACGGCGGCTACGCGACGTTCTTCGCCGGCAAGTGGCACCTCGGATCGACCGCGGAGAACTGGCCGGAGAATCGGGGCTTCGACATCAACCGAGGCGGACACCGCGCCGGCGGTCCGTTCAAGGCGGGGAAGTACTTCTCGCCGTACGCCAACCCGCGTCTCGAGGACGGCCCGAAGGGCGAGCACTTGCCCGACCGGCTCGCGATGGAGACCGTCCGGTTCATCGAGAGTCACGCGGACGAGAAGTTCCTCGCGTACCTGTCGTTCTACTCGGTGCACACGCCGCTGATGGCGCCCGAGCCCTTGGTCGCCAAGTACCGCGCGAAGGCGGCGCGGCTCAAGCGCGAGGGGCAGCCCGACTTCGCCGAGGAAGAGCAGGTCTGGCAGCGTCCCGCGGCGGCTGACGCGTCGAAGAATGCGAAGAAGCGCAAGGTCCGCGATCCCGGCCCACGGCGCGTGCGCATCCGTCAGAATCACGCGGTCTACGCCGCGATGGTCGAGGCGATGGACCGCAACGTCGGTCGCGTGCTCGACGCGCTCGATCGCCGCGGGCTGTCGAAGAACACCGCCGTGTTTATCATGTCCGACAACGGCGGACTCTCCACTTCCGAAGGCTCGCCCACGTCGAATTTGCCGCTGCGCGGCGGCAAGGGCTGGCTCTACGAAGGTGGCATCCGCGAGCCGTACATCGTGCGCTGGCCGGGTGAAACCGAGCCGGGCAGCACGAGTGACGTGCCGGTCGTCAGCATGGACTTCTATCCGACGATTCTCGAGATCGTCGGTCTCCCGAAGCGCCCGAGCCAACATCTCGACGGCAAGAGCCTCGTCGATGTGCTGCGAGGCGGGAGCTCGCTCGAGCGGGACGCGCTCTACTGGCACTACCCGCACTACAGCAATCAGGGCGGGTTTCCTGGCGCCGCCATTCGCGTCGGCGATTGGAAGCTCATCGAGCGCTTCGAAGACGGCCGCGTCCATCTCTACGACTTGAAGAGCGACATCGGCGAGAGGAAGGACCTGGCGCAGAAGGAGCGGCAGCGGGTCGACGCCATGCGGGCGCGGTTGCACGGCTGGTATCGGCAGGTCGACGCGAAGTTCCTGCAGCCGAAGTCGAACGGCCCGACCCCCTGGCGCCCCGAGTAGCGGGTCAGACGTCCAGCGGCATCCCGGACGCCTCGAGCACCGTCTCCTGCACCGCGTCGTCGTGGTCGACGGGGAAGTCGTGCTTCTTCTCGCCGCGAATCACGCGCGCGAAGTCGGTCGCGTCGTCGATGTAGCGCACGTAGCGCGGGAACGTCACGTCCTGGTATCCCTTGCGATACGCGTCGCGGGGTTTCGACAGCGCGAGGCGGACGCGCGGCGCGTCCAGCGGCTCGATGTGGACCGTGCCCTCGGTGCCGCACACGACGAAGTGACGTCGCGCGAAGCCCTCGACCTCTTGCGCGGTCGACTTGACCGTCGCGAGCGCGTTCGGGTACTCGAGGACGGCGAGCATGTTGTCGACGAGCGGGTCGTCGATCGGCGAGCTGTGGCGCGTGTACGGAGTGACATCGCGTGGGCGACCGAGCACGCCGACGACGAGGTCGACCAGATGGCAGCCGAGCTCGAACAAGATGCCGCCCGGGAACTCGGCGAGCTGCTTGCGGCTTGCGGCGCCGACGACCTTGCTCATCACGCAGTGCACTTCGAACGGCTCGCCGATCCAACCCTTGCGCAGCGCGTCGCGCAGGAACACGACGCCGGGGTTGTAGCGGTACATATAGCCCATCTGCACGACGAGCTTCTGGCGTGACGCCGCGGCGAGGATGCCCCGAAACCGCGGCAGCGACGCGCCGGCGGGCTTGTCGAGATGGATGTGCTGGCCCGCGGCGACGGCGAGCTCGGCGTTTTCGAGGAGATCGCGCACGCGCGTCTCGACGGCGACGGCACGCAGCCCGGGAACGTTGAGGAGCTGCTCGCGCGTCATCCAGTTCAGGTCGCGATAGGCGGCGGACCGTGAGGCGCGTGCGCGCAACGCGTCGTCGGGCTCGACGATGCCGACGACCTCGAAGTCGTCCGACGCGCGGTATGCGGACATCTTGCCGGCCGCGTGCGCGTGGCCGACGCCGATTTGGCCGATCTTGATCTTCTCGCGACGCATCGTTCGAAGCGGTTGGGCGGATGCAGCGGCGAGCGAGCCAACCGTCGCCGCAGCGACGCGGCCGGAGGTCGACAGGAAGCCGCGTCGGGTGCAGTCGTCGTTCACGGCAGCGTCTCCGCGGCGGCTCACGGCTCAGATGGCGCGCTGCCCGTCGGCGGGCAGAGGGTCGGCCGGGGGCGGCGGGCTCGGCTTCGACTCGTCCGACGGGGGCGGTCCAGCTGGCCGGCTCGGCTTGGCGTCGGGTCTGCCTCGCCGACCCGACCGCTCGACGCCGTCGGGCCTGCCGTGCTTGCCGGATCGATCGGTGCCTTCGGCGTCGTGCTGGCGTGCGCGCGGCGACAGGCGTCGGCCATCGACGCCGCGTCGCGGACCGGGCAGCCCCGGCGGTCGGAGCGTCGGGCCGGGCTTGTCGCCGTAGCGGATGAAGTGCAGGACGCGCGGTCGCTCGTAAGGCTTGAGCGCGAGCCAGCGCTTCCAGCTCGCCTCCGAGATGAAGTCCGGACGCTGCGGCGGCGACGTCGAGGAAGATGCCGCCGGGCCGCGCGTTCGCGGGCCGCGGGCGTCAGGCCCGCGTTCGCGAGGGCCCATTCCGTCAGGCCCGCGTTCGCGAGGGCCCATTCCGTCAGGCCCGCGTTCGCGAGGGCTCTTTCCGTCAGGCCCGCGTTCGCGGGGGCCTCGCCGATCGGGGCGGTGCTCGCGAGGTCCGCGTCGATCGGGCCCGCGCGCATCCGGGCCGCGCTGATGCGGCGGGCGCAGCCGGGGCGGGCCCGCGCCGGGCCGGCCCATCGGGCGGAGGCCCGCGAATCCGGCGTGGGGCAAGAACAGCCGTCGCACCTCGATCGGGCTCAGCGCGCGGATCTTCTCGATCTCCTGTGCGTTGAACGTGCGGCGGACCGCTTCCTCGGCTCGGTAGCGTCGGATGAAGTCGATCCGGCGTTCAGCAGGCAGCTTCTGGATCTTCTTGCGCACGTCCTCCGGTAGCTTGCGCAAGAGGCGTTCGCGGTTCGCCTGGAAGAGCTTCTCGAAATACGCGCCGCGCTCCTGCGGCGAGCCGAGCTCGCGCAGGCGGTGGCGGTGTTGTTTCGGCAGCTGGTCCCACGCGCGATCGAGGAGCTCGCGGCGGCGGCGCTCGATGGCGCGGTCCTCCGGCGGTCGATTCAGCTTCTCCCGCGCGTCACGAATCGTCTCGCGACGCTTCTCGGGCGCCATGGAGCGGAGGCGCTCGAGGAGCTCGCGTTGCTTCTCCACGGGCAGCTTGCGGATGAGCTCGATGGCGCGGCGCAGCGCCTTCTCGCGCTCACCGTTCCGTTGGCGCTTCGCGTCCTTCTTGTCGCGCCGGCCGCGCTTCTCGCTGCGCGGTGTCTCCGGTCGCGCGGGCTTCTGCGCTTCCGTGCCCGGCTTCTTCGCGTCGCGCTCTCGCGGAGCCGGTTGCTGGGCCTTCGCGACGGAAAACGCCAGGCAGGCGATGAGCGCGATGCGGAGCAGGGTCGGGAAGCGATCAGCCATTTTCGCCCTCCAGCTCTTCTTCGAGGACGAAGCGGAAGAGCTCATCGGCGTCGAGCGGGTTGTCCGATTCCTCTTCGAGGAGGATCTCGACGAGCTCGACGGTCAGGTCGTCACCACCCTCTTCGTCGAGGAGCGCCAGCACGTCGAGGTCTTCGTCCTCGAGCTGGATGGCGAGCTCGACCGTGTCGTCGGTCGCATCCGTCTTGTCGACTGCGCCGTCGCGACGGTCGGTCTTGTCGGCGTCCGCGTCGATCGCGTTCGGCGCAGGGGTGTCGTCGACGATGCGGTCTGTGCCGGACGGGTCCTGGCCGGCGATCCACGCTCCGGCGAGCACGGCGACGAGGACGAGCGCCGCGGCCGCGGCGCTCCAGCCCACGACGACACGCCAGCGCCGTCGCGCGAGGCGCGAGCGCACGGCGGCAAGCGTCGCGTCGGGAGTTTCGAGGTCGCGGAGCGCCTCGGACGTCGGGTCGCGCGCGACGAGAGCGGCGACCTCGCGGTGCTGGCGAACGCGTTCGGCGGCGCGGGGCGAGGCCGCGATGAACGCGTCGACGGCGGCGCGGTCGTGCGGCGCGAGCTCATCGTCGACGTATGCCACGACGCGGGCCTCGAACTCGGCCCACACGACGGGATCGTCGTCGGAGCCGGGGCGCTGCGCTGGATCGTTCGGCTCGGGGAGGTCGGGGTGGTCGTCGTGAGAGTTCATGGTGTCGTCTCGCCGAGAAGGCCGGGCGCCGTGCGTCCGGAGGTCTTGCGTCCGGAGGAGCGCCGTGCGGCCGAGCGTTTCGCTTCGAGCGACCGGCCGCCGAGGTATTTCTCCAATCGTCCGCGTAGCGTTTCTCGCGCGCGCATCAGGAGCGACTTCACCGCCATGACGGAGACATCGAGCGAGGCCGCGATCTCTTTATAGGACAGCTCCTGGGAGCGATTCAACAGGACGGCGGCGCGTTGGTTCGGCGGCAGCTCGTCGATCAGGCGGGCGAGGACGGCCTCGAGCTCACGGTGCTCGAGTTGCTCGTCGGGGCCCGTCTCGCGGTGATCCGGTGCTCGGTGGATCGGGTGTTCCGTCGCGTCGGCGGTCGAGTCGATTTCGGTGAAGACACGCCGGCGTCGTCGGACGCCACGGATCTCGTTGAGCGCCAGACGGGTCGCGATCGTGAAGAGCCACGTGCGGAAGCTCGCCGTCGGCTGGTAGCGGTCTCGCGAGCGGTAGACGCGGATGAAGACTTCCTGGGTCAGGTCCTCCGTTCGGTGACGGTCGCTGAGGTATCGGAACAGGAAACTCTGAACGGATCGTTGATACGACCGAACGATCTCGTCGAACGCCGCCTCGTCGCCCGCCTGAAACGCGAGCATGTGCTCGCGACCGGAGTCGGGCTCCGGCGCCGAATCGGCGCAGGCGGCAGGACCGGTGGACGATCCGACCGGGCCGCGGCGATCATCGCCGCCGGCGACGTCCTCAGGAGGGGCGTCGTCGGGCGCCGTGGGGCCGTGGCGATTTGGGTCGGGTTCTCTCGTCACCGGCTACCTCTTCCAAGAACACCGAGCGTCGAGCCGAGTGGCGGCGAAAAACGCAGTGACCGCGAGGTTTTCCATGTTTCGAGGGCGGGTGCTCGGGGTAGATTCTCGGCAGGCCGGACGGACCGAACGCCCGGCGATCTCCGGTGATTGGACCTCTGGAAGGAAGAGAATCCCATGGCCGATCTCGTCCCGGGCGCGATCCGCGGTGGGCTGCCTCGGTGGAAGGCCCGTCCGCTGGTGCGCGCGCTGGTCTATTCGTCGGCGGTCGCGGTCGCGCTGGCGTACGTTTCGTACCGTTTCATCTGGGCGCATCACGCGCAGGTCGAGATCCGGCTGACGGCGCATCTCGAGAGTCTGATCGACAGCTCGGTGAGGGTCAAGGGCGCCCGATACCGCGTGCTGGAGGGGACGCGAGCGACGCAGATCGACCTCGGCGCCCCGCGTGCGGTCGGCGCGGGGCGCGTGCTCGCGCGATTGCGGGGCGTGCACGTCGACGCCGCGTCGATCGAGTGCGGACGCGGGGATCTCGGCACGCTGGCATCGGTGTGGGAGGCGGCGCGTTCGGCGGGCGTGCCGCGGCAGATCGTCGTCTGCGGGGCTGATCTGGTCCTCGTCCACCGCGAGGACAGCGCGGCGCGAGGAGCCGGAAGTGGCGCAGCGGCAGGGGTTTCGGACGGTTGGAGCGTCGCCGGGCTGGTGCGTCCGGGCGCGTGGCAGGAGTTGCTGCGGCATGAGGGCCAGCTGCTTCTGCGGGACGCGACGGTCGAGTTGCGGCGCGTGCGGCGCGCGGGGGCGGACCTCGTGCGGGAGGTCGAGCTGCGCGATTTGATCGTCGAGCTCGGCGGCGGGAGACTGCACGGCGAGGTCGCCATTCTCGAAGGGCGCCATTGGGTCGGTGGCCAGGCCGATTTCACGTACGCGCCGGGGGCGGGGCTCGTCGTTCGCGGGCGCCTCGAGAGCCTCGACGGGGTGAGCGAGTGGCTGCCGTTCCTGCCGGCGGGGCTCGGCGAGCTCGTGGCCGAGGTAGCGCCGGGCGGCGCGGTCACGCTGGAGCTGCAGCGCCTCGAGTGGGGGGGCGCGAGCGACGTGGGGGCCGGGGGCGGACCGCGGATCGACGCGACCGTGCGGCACTGGGGCTCGACGCTCCGGGTTCCGAGGCTCGGCGTCGGCAGCGGGGAGACTGAGGGCGACGGGGCTCTCGAGCTGCACGTCATCGACGGCCGGACGCGAGTGCGGGCGACCGGTCACGCGTGGGGGGCGCCCCGGGCACAGCCGCCGGCGAGGGGCGGGCGGGGGGGGCAGAGGGGCGCGCGGACCGGCTCGGTGCCGGTGACCGGAGCGCGAGCGGTCACCGCGAACGGTTCCACGCGCGGTGAGGGCGATGGCGAGGGCGGCGTCGACGTGCCGCCCGGCGAGCTGCGACTCGAGTTCGCGAGCGCGCCGATCGGCCTCGCGACGTGGACGCGGGACGGGCCACGCGGCGTGGCCGAGCTGGCGAGCGAGACGCGCCTGGCGGGAAGCGTCGGAGGGACACTGCGGCTGCGCCCGCACCGCGACAAGAGCGACGCGCGGGTGGGCGCGAACGCGGCGGCTGGGCCGCGCTGGGCCGCGGATGTCGAGCTGACCGACCTCGTCTCGAAGGCGTGGCCCCAGCTGCGCTGCCGGCGCGCGACGGTGCGACTCGGCACGTCCGGTGACGCGGAAGCGGAGAGTACGCAGCCATTCGCCTCGACGGGCCGTGTCGAGCTCGACGAGCTCTAATGGCGCGGTTTCGCGAGCACGAGCGGCGCGATCGACATCGAATGGAATAGTGACGGGGTCCGCTTCACCGCGGCAGGCCTGAGGCTCGACACCGACGCCGACTCCGAGTCCGAGACCGAGACCGATCCCGACTCCGATCCCGACTCCGACTCCGACACCGACTCCGAGACCGAGACC
>CAYMRB010000119.1:0-22662 GCA_964392615.1 uncultured Planctomycetia bacterium
GCGAGGAGAAGGGCGGCGTGATCGAGTGCATCGATAGCCGTGACGTGACGATCAGCGACTGCCAGATCCTCGACGCGCGCCATCGCGGCGTCGTGCTCGACGGAGTGCGACGCGGACGCGTGAGCGGGTGCACGATCGTCGATCGTCGTACGGGCCCGGCGCGCACGATGAAGGCCTCGATCCTCGTGCAGGGAGCATCGCGCGACAACGCGATCACCGGAAACACGCTCGAGAAGGACAGCTTGAGAGTCGCGCCGGGGACGGCGACGGCCGGGGACAACCTCGACGTCGTCGGGGCGAGTTGATCACTCGGTATCGCCCGTCGGCCTGTCCGCGCCGTGTTGACGATAACGATCGCACGGGTTAGCGTGGAGCTCGGGTGAGGCTAACGATCGCGGCGGAGAAGAGCTGCTCGGTAGCTCGGTGATAACAGCGCCATGACGACACCGACACCGACTCGAGACGATCTCCTCCAGAGGGGCGCGATCCTCCGAACGGTGAGCGAGGTCACCGAGTGGTTCCTCCGCAGCCCCGACGCGAGGGTCGACGATCTGCAGGGCGTTCTGGCGCGGCTGGGCGAGACGGTGGGCGCGAGCCGCGTCTATCTCTTCGAGAACTTCGTCGGCCCCGACGGCGAGCTGTGGACCGGTCAGCGCTCGGAGTGGACCGCCGAGACCACGCCGTCGGAAGACGACAATCCCGACGTGCAGGGCCTGCCGTGGCTCGAAGGCGGCATGGGTCGTTGGATCGGCTTGATGCGGCAGGGCGAGATCGTCGCCGGTCATGTCCGCGAATTTCCCGCGTCCGAGCAAGCGGTCCTCGCGCCGCAGGAGATCCAGTCGATCCTGGCGGTTCCGATCTTCGTCTCCGACGAGTGGTGGGGCTTCATCGGCTTCGACGAGTGTCACGAAGAGCGCACCTGGAGCGGAGCCGAGATCGAAGGGCTACGACTGGCCGCGTCGGTGATCGGCGCGATGATCGAGCGCCGCTCGTCCGAGTCGCGCGCATCGGCGATGCACGGCCTCGCGATCAAGCTCGCCGGCATGTCCTCGCTTCCCGCCGCGCTGAAACTGTGTCTCGACACCGCGCTGTCGGTCTCGCAGATGGATTGCGGCGGCGTGTATCTGGTGCACCCGGACAGCGGGGCCGTCGAGCTCTGCGAGTCGGTCGGCTTCTCGGAGCAGAGTCGACTGGCGGTCGAGCGATACGACGCGGACTCTCCGCAGGCCGCCGTCGTCCGAGCGGGTCAGCCGCACTATGTCCGCTACGTCGACCTGCCTTTCTCGCAGGATGAGCTCACCGGGACCGAGCGCCTGCGCGCGTGCGCGATCATTCCGATCGTCGCCAAGGGACGCCCGATCGCGTGCCTGAACCTCGCCTCGCGGTCCATCGACGAGTTTCCGGTCAAGAGCCGTCGGATCCTGGAGTCTATCGCGGCGCAGATCTCGACGGTCATCGCGCGGATTCAAGCGGAGTCGATGCTCCGGCGACGGCAGGACGAGCTGGAGGCCTTCTTCAACACGATCGACGACTTCGTCTTCGTCCTCGATGCGACCGGGACGATCCTCCTGACGAACCGAACCGCCGAGAAGCGACTCGGCCGAACGCGGGAGGAGCTCGTCGGCCAACCGGTCGTCATGGTCCACCCCGCGGAGCGCGCCGATGAGGCGAGGCGAGTCGTCGCGGAGATGGTCGCCGGGAAGCGGGAGACGTGCCCGGTCCCTCTCCTCACCAAGGACGGTAGCTTGATCCCCGTCGAGACGCGGGTCACGCCCGGCCGTTGGGGAGATCAGCCCGTGCTGTTCGGCGTGTCGCGCGACGTCTCGGAACGCGAGCGCACGGAGCAGGAGATGCTGAAGGTGCAGAAGCTCGAGTCGATCGGCCTGCTCGCCGGTGGCATCGCTCACGACTTCAACAACATCCTGACGAGCCTCCTCGGTCACATCTCGCTAGCCCAGCTCAGCGTCGATCCGGACGCTAAGGCGTCCTGTCTCCTCGCGCGCGCCGAGTTCGCCTGCACGCGAGCCGCCGACCTGACCAAGCAGCTCTTGACGTTCTCCCGCGGCGGAGCCCCCGTTCGCAAGACAGCGTCCGTCGCGAAGCTGGTCGAGAGTACGGTCGAGTTCGCGCTGCACGGATCGAACGTGCGGCTCTCGCTCGCGATCGGCGATGACACATGGCCGGCCGAGATCGACGAGGGGCAGATCAGCCAGGCCATCAACAACATCGTGATCAACGCGCAACAGGCCATGCCCGCCGGTGGGACGGTCTGGGTCTCCACTGAGAACGTCACGATTCCGGACGAGGAATGCCGCGAGGCGCCACTCACTCCAGGCGACTATGTCAGAATCTCGGTAGCTGACGAAGGGGGCGGAATCGACCCTGCGGTGTTGCCGAGAGTGTTCGACCCGTACTTCACGACGAAGTCCGGCGGCAGCGGTCTCGGATTGGCGAGCTGCTACTCGGTGGTGAAGAATCACGACGGACATGTCGAGGTGACCTCGGAGGTCGGCGAGGGAACGACGTTCCACATCCACCTGCCGGCCTCGGCGCAAGCGTTGGCGCAGGAGGATCCCGACGTCGGTCCCGTGCCGGGACAGGGCCGAGTCCTCGTCATGGACGACGACGACGGCGTGGCCCGAACCCTGGAAGCGGTGCTCGAGCAGCTCGGCTACGACGTCACGCTCTGCAGCGACGGGCAGGAGGCTTCACGCCTGTACGCCGAGGCGCTGGACTCGCGAACACGCTTCGACGTCGTCCTGTTGGACCTCACGGTCCGAGGCGGGCTCGGAGGGCACCACACGCTGCAAGAGATCCGAACGCAAGACCCCGACGTCAAGGCGATCGTCTGCAGCGGGTATTCGGAGGATCCGATCCTCGCCGCGCCCGAGAAGTTCGGTTTCGCTGGCCGCATCGCGAAACCCTTCCGCCTGAAGGAGTGCGCCGCGGAGCTGCGGCGCGTTCTGGGCACGAGCTGACGCCGCAGCTTCAGGGCATGAGCGTGAGAACGCCTGTCGCGCTGACCATCGTCCCGATCGCGGGTGCCTCTCGAACGATCAATTGCGAAACGACACGCGCTGCGTGATCGTGCGCGTCATCACCTCGTCGTTCTGGTCGACGATCGCCACGTCGACAGCGAACTCGACGCCGCCGGACGTCGGGTTGAATCTCAGCCCGATCACTCCCCCACCGATCTCGACCGCATCCTTGCCCTCGGTCCGAGTCACGACGCCTTCGTCGACCAGACCGTCACCGTTGTCGTCGTGGCCGTTGGGCTGCTCGCTCTTGACGAGCACGAACTCGAACGTCACCTCCTCTCCCAGCTTCTGCGCGCCGAGCGCATAGCCTTCGACGGGCTGATAGCTGATGTAGTCGGAGTTCGCCATCAAGACGGGAAGAACGGTCTCGGGCGCGGCATTGCGGAGCTCGCTCTGCAGCCGGGTGACGACCCGGTTGGCTCGCCGGTTCAATCGCCAACGCGCGATCTCGTCGCTGACGAACCGAGATGAGCTGTCGGCGACCGACATGAGGCTGAGGCCGACGGCGACCATCAAGGATGCCGTGATCGTCAGCTCCAGCAGCGTGAACCCGGAGTCGGCATCGCGCCGTCGATCGCCCGCTTGCCGCTCTACCGCGGTTGAAATCACCAGTCGCCCTCCCGCGTCTTGACGAGCTCGATGTGCTCGAGCTTCCACGCACCTTCCGAACGATCGATGCGAAGGAGCGCCGCGTCTCGGTCCTCGATGCCCTCGGAAGCGGCGCTATCCGTCACGAGCCGGGGATCGAAGGAGCCACTCAATCGGACCGAGCAGGCCTGCCGCTGCGTACACTCGAGTCGGCGAATGCCGACGCCTTCGAGAAGAGCGGCGTTGCCTTCGGGATCGCGCAGGAACCGCCCTCGTGCCACGTCTTCCCACGACTCGAACTCCCCATCGATGATCTTCTCGAACAGGCTGCGCAGCGAGGTGCCGAAACCACGTCGATGCC
This sequence comes from uncultured Planctomycetia bacterium, assembly GCA_964392615.1. Taxonomy (GTDB): domain Bacteria; phylum Planctomycetota; class UBA8108; order UBA8108; family UBA8108; genus CAYMRB01. Next base: position 3,988 of record CAYMRB010000119.1, read on the forward strand.
GAGCGGCTTCCGGAATCGCCTCGCTCCCGCCCTGCTGCTCACCGCTACAGACGGTCGCGCCCTGCGTTACCTCCGTACCGCACAGCTCGAGACCGCCGAGCACGTCGGCCTGCGGGGTCTTCGTCGTCGCGTGTCCGGCCAGCCAGCTCTGGGGCACGAGCGAGAGCACGATCATCACGGCGTGGCAGATCTGCCACGACAGCCAGGGGCGCAGAAAGCTCTCGACGCGGTCACGCCAGCGGAGGTCCGGAATGAAGTCGTCGCGGCCGAGGGCACGCTTGCTCTCCGTGGCGGCGCGCTGTTGCGAGCCGAAGCGGAAGACCTCGTGCCAGTAGTCGAACTCCTGGCGCGGCAGACCGTGCCGCTTGCAGAACGCCCGGACGCTCAGGCCGCTTCTCGACCAGTCGCGAATCCTGCGCTGCCAGGACGACCTCAGCTCGTCGCCGTCGAGCAGACCGCTCATTCGCTGCACCCTCGCCACGAGCGGACGACGAAGTCGTATCGGAACAGCAGCTCGGTCAACGGAACATCGTAGCGCTTCGCCAGCTCCTGGAGGCCGACGACTCCGTCCCGAATCCTCGTGCGGTCAAGAGTGATATCTACGTCTCCGTCGAGATCCCACTTCACACCGGTGCCGACGATTGGCGGCAACGCGCTCTGCACCATGCCTTGCACGTACAGTCGCGAGTCCAGGTGCATCTTGAGCTCCGGCTGGCGCCCCAGGTGCGTGAAGAGGCCTGTGACCGACGCGGCCGCGAGCGACTGAACCACGAGCTTCGCGATGGCCTGCTTCGTCTCAGTGAGATCGGTCATCAGGAGCAGGTTGCCTACCACCCCGAGCTTGGAGGAGCTGCTCAGCTTGATCGTCGCCGCATGGTCCGCGTCGGCATAGACGATCACGTTGCCGGTCACCGACACGCCGCCTCCGTTCAGCTCGAACAAGGCGTCGTTCGCCGCGCCTCCGCGGACGATCAGATCGCCGGTCCAGTCGATCAGAGCGCCGCTGTCGACGAGCAGCCTCTTCGTGACGATCAGCGTCCCGAATCCCTTCAGCGTCGAACCCGGAGGAAGCACGGCGTCCGTCAAGCTGTAGGTTACCGGGTTCTTCTCGGAGCCCCAGACCGTCGCTCCCGACGCCTTGCTGGGGAACTTCTGCTCGATGGCCGTCGGGAGGAACGTCTTCTCGATCTGCTCGGAGAGCTGCTTGTGGAACTCGTGGAGACGGTCCAGCTCAGCGGGGTAGCTCGGATCGAGCCGGGGCGTGAAGATCATCCCGCTGTCGTCATCGTCATCGTCATCGATGAGTCCTCCCATCCGCCGCAGCGCATCGTACAGGAGCTTGTCCGACACGTGCATGACAGATCCATCGAGACCGTCCAGGACGAGGCTGGCGGCGGGCTCGAGAGCCAAGTCGGCCTTCTCCACGCCCCCGATCGTCGTCAACGGCGATTCCGGAAACGCCGTCGTCATGACGAGCTCGAGGTCGGCGATAACCGTCCGCGTTCTGACGCCCGACTGGCCGATCGACTCCAGCTGGTAGATACCGTCCTCCCCGGCGAGGATGCGGGCCGCGTAGGTCCCGTCGGGCGTCGTCCCACTGACATCGCCGATTCCATCGCCGTCGGGATCCTGCCCTTCGCCGATCTCCCACTTGGCCAGCTCGAGACCGTACTCGGCCAGGTTCAGCGCTCGCAGGTCGTCAGTGTTCTCGCGGGCGACCGTGTTCTCGAGGAGAGACAGCGACAGCATCGTCGCCACGAGGCTGAAGAGGATCAGCACGACGAGCAGGCAGATCAGCAGGATCGATCCCCGTCGCGTTTCTCCCCCGGCGTGATTCACGGTTCCTCCTCGGTCAAGCAGTCGGAACGTAGACGACCGTCTCGATGTCGAACGTCGAGGCCGAGCCTCCGGCAGCCCACGCAGCATCGATGGCGAGTTGGAGCAGATCGGGATCGGTCGAATCGACGGTCACGCGAATCACGGCGCCGGCGTCGAAAGAGCCTTCGATGCCGTAGACGAAGCGCGTATTGCCGTCGAAGGTGGCGACGATCGCGTCAGGACTCGTGCTGCGGACCTCCTCGAGCAGGCTGCTGACGGAGCGCACGACCGCGTCGCGCGCGTCCATCTGTTCGCGCTGTCGTTGCACGGAGACCAGCACGCCCGCTAGTCCCATGATCGCGACCAGCAGCGCGGCCAGGCTGCCGACCAGCTCGAGAAGTGTGAAACCGCCATCCGATAGGCGGGGGCGGGGTGAACGCAGCATGCAGCTGTCCTTCTGTGTCGTTGACGTTCCCACACACCCCGCGACCTTTCTTTCGTCGGAAGAACGCGCCGCATCCGTTTACGGGAGATGCGGTGCCGCGGAAAGTCGTGGGCGCCATAGCCGCGTCGAGTTCTGGTAACTCCTTCCGTCGTTGACTTTCTCGCCGGCTAACGAGATCGTGTAGGCCCCGTCGAGCGGCTCTCGGCCTCGAAGCCCGGTCGCTCGGGAAGGCCCTCGGTGGGCAATACCGACTCCGGAGTTCCGATTCACGATGAAGCTGCGCTGCCTGTTCCCCTCGTTCCAGGTCCGAAAAATCGATGGTAGTGGCGGACTGGGCGACGTGGCCGCCGGTCTGTGCAAGGAGCTGGGCAGGAGGGACGACATCGAGATCGCGGCTGTCATGCCGGGTTTCGAGTCGGTCTCCGGCGACGCGAAGCAGGTCGCGAAGCGTTTCGACGACGTGGTCTTCGACGGCCTGAAGATCCCCTTCGGCCACGGCAACCTCTACGGGCAGGTCTGCCGGACGACCATTCCGACCTCGAACGCATCCGAGCCGGAGGTCCCGTGCTACCTGATCCGCTCGCCGATCTTCGACGAGACGGACCCCGTCACCGGAAAGGTCGACAAGAATTCGCCCGACAAGGCCATCGCATTCTGTCGAGCCGTGCTGGAGTGGATTCGCCACCTCGACGAGCCGCCGGACATCATCCACTCGAACGATTGGCACACCGCCCTGATCCCCGTCTACCTCCAGACGCAGTATCGCCGTGACCTGCGCATCGGGCGGACCGCCACGCTCCACACCATCCACAACGCGACGGGCTGGGCGTTCCAGGGCTCCTTCGCGGACGTGTCGGGGCTTCTTCACCTCGGCCGTTTCGACGGCGCGCAGGTCTTCCAGACCGGACAGACCCAATCGCTGGAGCACAACGGCGTCTTCAACTTCACGAAGGGCGCGATGGGCTACGCGGACCTGCTCGTGGCGGTCAGTCAGACCTACGCCGAGGAGCTTCATACCAGCGCGTATGGCGGCGGCCTCGAAGGTGTCCTCGACAGCCGACCAGGCACGGTCTCGGGCGTCGTCAACGGCATCGACACCTCGGAGTGGAATCCGGCCGAGGATCGGTTGATCAAGCCGCACAACTTCTCGGCCACGGACGATCCGAAGACCGTCCGCGAGAAGAAGGGCAAGATTCGCGGGCGCCTCAAGAACTGGACGGCTCCGGACGGCTCGAAGCCGTTTCGCCGGCTGAAGAAGGGCTCGATGCTCCTCGCGATGGTCAGCCGGATCAGCTTCCAGAAGTTTCCGATTCTCGACGCATGCCTCGATGACCTCGTCGAGAAGAAGGACGTGCAGCTCGCCGTCCTCGGCAATGCTGACCCGAAGGATGTGGACGGCCAGCGCTGGGTCAAGCGGCTCACCGAGCTGTCCCGCAAATACCCGGTTCGCGTCACCTTCTTCAACGGCTACGACGAGGATCTCTCCCACCTCATCTATGCAGCGGCCGATGCGTTCTTCGTGCCGAGCGTCTTCGAGCCGTGCGGCCTGACGCAGCTGGTCAGCATGCGCTATGGCACGCTGCCGATCGTGCGGTTCACCGGAGGAATCGCCGACACCGTCGTCGACGAACGCGCTGGACACCATGCCACGGGCTTCGGCTTCGCTCCGCAGATCGACATGCCCACCAGCGAGGACGAGTTCGCTCGGGAGGGAGCGCTCTTGCTGGAGACGATCCACCGGGCCCAGACCACTTTCCACCACCGCGAGGAACGGTGGGACGACATGGTGAGCAACGGCCTGGAGCTCGATCTGTCCTGGCGGGTCCCTGCCCGCACCTACCGCAAGCTCTACGAAGAGGCCGTCCTCCGGCGCATGCGCTCGTTCCTCCACCAGCCGGCTCCGAGCCCCAAAACCGAGCGCGTCGCCGAGAAATCGCGCTAGAGATCCGTTGAAGAAGGGCTGCTCACCCGGCGGCTCCGCGGGGCGGACACGTTCCATGCGCGCACGATTCGGCTATCATGGCGCACTTGAATCGCCAGTGTAGCCGCCGCCTCGCGGTCGCCCCCGGAGCTCTCGACATGCCTCACCGTCTTCTTGCAGCGGCGGCGCTCCTCGCGCTCGCCTCGTGCGTCTCGCCGTCGTCGCCCACGTCCTCGACGCCCAGAGGGGCCTCTTCGACGACCGCCCCGCAAGACGCCTCGGAGCGCCCCGGGTGGGCAGCTCCCCCGATCGAACGCGCGGTTTCCGTCCGCGACGGCCACACCGGCGAGCTCGCGTCCTTCGACGCATTGCTCGATGCGCTCGCGACGGCGGACGTCGTGTTCCTGGGAGAGTCGCACGATGACGAGACGACGCACCGCGTCGAGCTCGCGGTCTACGAGGGGCTCCTCGCGCGCCGCGAGAACCGTCTCGTTCTCGCGATGGAGATGTTCGAGCGCGACGTGCAGGGCGACCTCGATGCGTATCTCGCGCGCCGCATCGACGAGGCGACCTTCCTGTCCCGCGCGCGCCCGTGGGGCAACTACCGCACCGGCTATCGACCGCTGATCGAGCGGGCCAAGACGTCCGGCGTGCCCGTCGTTGCGTCCAACTTCCCGGCTGCGCTGCGGCGCCGCATCGCGAGGGAAGGCCGCGATGTTCTCGACTCGCTCGACGGCGATGAGCGACGCCACGCGCCGTCGCAGCTCCTGCCGAATACAGAGGCCTATTGGCGCCGCGTCGACAACGCGGTGCGAAGCCACCGGGCCATGATGGGTGGCACGAGCGACGAAGACCGCCTCTACTCGACTCAATCGCTCTGGGACAACTCGATGGGCGAGGCGTGCGCGCAAGCGCTCGATGATCACCCCGACCATGCGGTGCTCCACATCAACGGCGGCTTTCACAGCCTCTACTGGGACGGCACGGTGCACCAGCTGCGCCAGCGCAAGCCGAACGCAAAGGTCCTGACCGTCGCGATCCGGCCGCGCGCGAACCCCGCGACCGCCGAGCTGGGCGGAACGGCGAGCGCCGACTGGGTCGTCTTTGCCGAGGAGCGTGCGAAGGACCGCCGCGAGGGGACGTGGTCCGTGCAGATCTCGCAGGACCGCAAGTACCGCATCCGCGTGCCGGAGACGGCCGACGACGCGCATCCGGCGCCGCTTCTGATCTGGCTCGGCGACGACGGATTCACATCGCAAGACGGTCTCGAGCTCTGGAAGGACCGCCTCGGCGACGAGGTCGCGATCGCCGCCCTCGACGCTCCTTACCGCGAGGTCGCGGCGGACCTCGGAACGGGCGGTCGCTGGTTCTGGGCGAATGACTTCCTGACGGACGTCGGCAGCTCCGTGAACGCAGTCGAACGCATCTGGGGATACATCTTGCGACGCTTCCCGGTGGACCCGGCCCGCGTCTGTATCGCCGGCGAAGGCACGGGCGCGACGGTGGCGACGGCGGTCGCACTCTTCGCCGACGACATCGACTGCGACGTCATCGCGTTCGGCCCGCGTCATTACTCGAGGCTGAAGGACTTTCCCCTGCCGCTGCCGGAGCTCGATGACCCCAGGCCGTCGCCCGGCAGGACGCTGCGCGTCATCGTCGACGAGGACGACCGGGAGTGGTGGACGAAGGAGCTCGCCGAGTACGTCGAGGTCGGGCTCGATGCCGCTGCCGCTCCGCCGCAGGAGGACCGCTGGCAGGTCGAGCTCGCGGCCGAGAACGCGTTGCGCGCCGCGGTGGAGCTCGAGGCGCAGCACGCCCCTGCCGAGACAACGCGACGATACGTGTTCTACGACGGCGATTCCCCCCGCGGCCGGTTCTGGGCGCGGCTTCACGCGCTGAGGGCGACCGCGGAAGACGGCGCGCCGGTCGCGGTTCTCGACGCGCCGCCGCTCGACCGCCCCGATGCCGAGCTGCTGCCGCTCGCCATCCGCCCCGACGCGTTCGCCGCGCCGCACGCGCTGCCGCGCTGCCCCGGGCCGTTCGGCGGCACGACCGTCGTCGTCTTGCCCGCGAGCGCCAGTCGCGGCGCGCTGAAGCGGTGGCTCGCCGTCCAGGAGGACGACCCGCTGACCAAGCTCAGCCGGTTTCATCGCTTGCGCATCGCGACGATGGGCGGCGAGCACGCCCTTCCCGACGTTCTGTCGACGCTGCACTCCGAGGGCCGCGACAATATCCTGATCGTCCCGGCGTTGTTCTGCGCGGACGCCGCCATGATGCGGTCGCTCGAGCGCAGCGCGCGGGACCTCGAGGACGTCATGACGTTCCACTGGTCGCCCGGCCTCGGCGGACGCATGGGGGCCGGCCCCGCCGCCAGCGCGCCGGCAGACGCGCCGATCGATCACGAGCTCGTCGTCGCCCTCGACCCGGAGACGCATCGCGTGTCGGTGCGCGACACGATGCTCCTGCCGCCCGGAATCTCGACGCAGCAGGCGGAGTTCTCGCTGCACGCAGGCCTCGCGATCCGCTCGAGCGAGCCTGCGATCGAGAAGATCGCCACGGACGACGACGAGGGCATCGCGCGCTACCGTCTCTCGTCGGTGCCGGTGGACGGCGAGGTGCGACTCGAGTACGACGGCGTATTCGACTACGCGCTCTCGGACCAGAAGGAGGAGTACACCCGCGGCTTCCGCTCGACGCGCGGCATCATCGGCGCGGAAGGCGTGTATCTCGACGGAGGCAGCGGCTGGGTACCGCGCTTCGAGGATCGGCTGCTCCGCTTCACGGTCGACGTCGAGCTGCCCGCCGACTGGCGAGTCGTGAGCCAGGGCAAGGGCATCGCGCGCGACGACGACGGTCACGCGCGGTGGGACTCCGAGGGCAAGCGGATGGAGCAGGTCTACCTCGTCGGTGGTCCGCTGCGCGTCTACCGCGAGTCGGCGGGGAGCGCCGAGACGCTCGTCTACCTGCACGAGGAGGACGAAGCGCTCGCACGGAAGTACCTCGACGCCGCAGCGCGCTACATCGAGATGTACCGCGATCTGATCGGACCGTATCCGTACGCGAAATTCGCGCTCGTCGAGAACTTCTGGGAGACGGGATACGGCATGCCGTCGTTCACGCTGCTCGGACCGCAGGTCATTCGCCTGCCGTTCATCCTGCACTCCTCGTTCCCGCACGAGATCCTGCACAACTGGTGGGGGAACTCCGTCTTCGTCGACTACGACTCCGGCAATTGGTGCGAAGGCCTGACCGCCTACATGGCCGACCACCTGGTTCAGGAGCAGCGCGGCAAGGGGCACGAGTACCGCCGCAACACGTTGCAGAAATACCGCGACTACGTGAAGGAAGGCCGCGACTTCCCGCTCTCCGAGTTCCGTTCGCGACACAGCGCCGCCACCGAAGCCGTCGGCTATGGCAAGGCCCTGATGCTGTTCCACATGCTGCGACGACACGTGGGCGACGAGGCGTTTCGCAAGGCGCTGGCCGGCTTCTACCGCGCGCAACGCGGCAAACGCGCGAGCTTCGACGACGTACGCAAGGCCTTCGAAGAGGCCACGGAAGAGGACCTCACGGCATTCTTCACGCAGTGGGTCCAGCGCACCGGCGCGCCGGTGCTCGCGCTCGCGGCGGTCGAATCCGCGCAGGAAGCGGACGGCTACCGATTGACGGGCACGCTCGAGCAGAAGCAGGAGAGAGACCCGTTCGCGCTCGAGGTGCCGCTGCAGGTGTTCACCGAGAAGGGCGTCGAGTCGTTCGTGATCGTCGCGAGCGAGCGCGAACATCGCTTCTCGCTGACGGTCGACTCGCGACCGCTATCGATCGCGGCCGATGCGATGTTCGACGTGTTCCGCATCCTCGATCCACGCGAGACGCCGCCGGCACTCGGCCAGATCTTCGGCGCACCGCAGGTGCTGGCCGTGCTGCCGGGAGACGCCGACGCTCTGGAGCAAGAGCGATACCGCCGTCTCGTCGATGCGTGGAAGAGCGACGAGCACGAGATCGACATGGCGGTCGACACCGACCTCGCCACCGGCGTCGACGCGTTGCCGGCGGATCGCGCGGTGTGGATCCTCGGCCGACGCAATCGTCTCGCGCCGGCTTTCCTCGCGGGAGTGCCGGGCGTCGCGAGCGACACGTCCGCGACAGCGTTCGATTTCGGCGGCGTCGCCGTGCCATTCGCCGATCACTCGCTCGTCGTCGTGCACCGGCATCCGCGCGACATCGAGAAGGCTGTCGGCTGGATCGTCGCTGACCCGGACGCAGCGGTGCCCGGCCTCGCGCGCAAGCTGCCGCACTACGGCAAATACTCGTACCTCGCGTTCGAGGGCGCGGAGCCGAACAACGTGATCAAGGGGCAGTGGCCGACAAGCGGGTCGCCGCTCGTCGTGACCCTCGACCCCGATCGCGCGCCGCGCTCGCCGGAAGCCGAGAATCGCGCCGCGCTCGCGGAGCTGCCGCCGGTGTTCTCGCGCCGTGCGCTCGTCGAGCACGTCGAGTGGCTCGCGTCACCGGATCGCGAAGGACGCGGCCTCGGCAGCAAGGGAATCGATCAGTCCGCCGAGTACATCGCCGAGCGCATGAAAGCCGCGGGTCTCGAGCCCGGTGGCGACGACGGCGGCTGGCTGCAGCGGTTCGCCGTCGAGGAGGGCCCCGGCGGCAAGCCTGTCGAGGCGGCGAACGTCGTCGGCATCCTGCGCGGCAAGCGAGATGACTGGAACGGCCAGGCCGTCGTCCTCGGCGCGCACTACGACCACCTCGGCCGCGGCTGGCCCGATGCGCACAGCGGCGACGAGGGAAAGGTCCACCCGGGCGCGGATGACAACGCGAGCGGTGTCGCGGTGCTGCTCGAGCTCGCGCGCGTGCTCGCGTCCGAGGGCCGACCGTCGCGGAGCCTCGTCTTCGTCGCGTTTTCGGCCGAGGAGAACGGCCGTCTCGGCTCGCAGCACTGGGTCGCGCATCCGCTCGTGCCGCTCGACGGGCTCCGCGGCGTCGTCAACCTCGACACGGTCGGTCGCCTGTTCGACGGCAAGATCTCCGTGTTCGGCACGGGCACGACGACCGAGTGGCCGCATATCTTCCGCGGCTGCGGCTTCGTCACCGGCATCGCGAACGCGATCGTCGCAGGATCGGCGGAGGGATCGGATCAGGCGAGCTTCATCGACCGCGGCGTCCCGGCCGTGCAGATCTTCACCGGCGCCCACGAGGACTATCACCGCCCGGGCGACACCGCCGACAAGATCGACGGCGCGGGGTTGGTGAAGGTCGCGACGTTCGTCAAGGAGGCGCTGAGCTATCTGGTCGAGCGCGAGGCGCCCCTGACGTCGCGCATCGACGGCGCCGCGGAAGCGCCGACCTCCCCCCACGGCGCGAGCGGAGCGCGCAAGGTGACGCTCGGCACGGTGCCGGACTTCGAATTCGCCGGCCGCGGCGTGCGCATCGCATCGATCGTCGACGGATCGCCGGCAGCGGCCGCGGGCCTGCAAGCGGGCGACGTGATCGTCTCTCTGGCAGCGCAGGACATCGCCGACCTGCGCGCGATGTCTCGCGTACTGGCGGGTTGCAAGCCGGACCAGGAGGTCGACGTCGTCGTGCTCCGCGATGGCGAGCGGGTCACCGTGCAAGCGAAGCTGCGCAAGAGGTAGGTCCGGAGGCGGAGGCCCGAATCAGAGGCCAAGAAGGACCAACCACTAACGTCCAGAATCTTGTTCTCCGGCGAAGACCTCTGCCGCCTCCAAGTAGGACTTCTAAGGAACCCAGGAACCCAGGAACCCAGGAAGGGAAGTGGATGCGCCCTCCCTTCCTGGGTTCCTGGGTTCCTTGGAGTTCTGTCCTCCGCTACGCTTTGACCTTCTGCAGGAGCGACTCGAAGCCGTACGGCGCGCGCATCGGTCGCGTCAGCATCGCGCCCGCCGCCGCGTCGCCGACGATCTGCTCGGCCTTCGGGTCCCAGCGAATCGGCCGGCCGGTGCGGACGGCGATGTCCGACAGGTGGCTGATCGTGTCCGAGCGCACGGCGCACTCGATCGGGCACAGCGTCGGCTTTCGGCTGCGGATGCAGTCGAGGAAGTTGCGATCGTGGCCCTTGCTGACGAGGAGGTGCTCGTCCGTCGACTTGAGCTTGATCTTGAGGAGCTCGGGCCGGCTCGCCTCGAGACCGCGGCGGTCGACGCTGATCCAACCGTCCTTGCCGAAGAACGTCGTACCGTGATCCGACCAGCGCTTGCGGTACTTCATGACGACCGGCTTCGCCGGTACGTGCGACATGAAGTGGAGCTTGGCACCGCAGGCGTACTTGAGGTGCGCGTCCCAGTTGATCACCGTCGTGAAGAGACCGCCCGAGGGAACCTTGCCCGTGCCGACGCACTCGACGGGGCCGGTGTCGTCCGCGTTCAGCCCCCACTGCACGATGTCCAGCGGATGCGAGCCCCAACCGCCGAGGAAGCCGATCGAGTAGTCGTACGTGTGGAACGACCCCTCGCGATGCACGCGGTAGTGGTTGTACGGCTTCATCGGCGCCGGACCGACCCACAGGTCGTAGTCGAGATCTTCGGGAACGGGCTCCTCGACCAAGGAATTCGGCTCCATCCACGCCTTGGCGCGCGTGCCGTCGACGCACCACGCGTCGACGCGCTCGATCTCGCCGAGGTAGCCGTTGCGGACGATCTCCGCTGCGTAACGGAACGCGCCGGAAGACCGCTGTTGCGTGCCGTACTGGAAGACGCGCTTCTTCGCGACGATTTCCCGACGCAGCGCCTTCCCCCACTCGAGACTCGGGCCTAGCGGCTTCTCGACGTACATGTCCTTGCCGCTGCGCGCCGCGGCGAAGGCCAGCGGGATGTGCCAGTGATCGCACGAGCAACACACGACGGCGTCGATATCCTCGCGAGCCATGACGTCGCGGAAGCTCGCGTACGCCTTGACCGATCCCGTGCCGTACTTCTTCTCCAGCGTCGCGCGCGCCTTCTCACGACGGCTGCGGAACGGATCGCACGTCGCGACGAACTGCGCGTCGCCGTACCTCATGAAACCGCCCATCACCCCGCTGCCGCGGCTGCCGACACCGATCATGCCGAGCTGGAGGCGCTCGTTCGGAGCGGCTGCGCCAAACAGCCCGCGCGGAGCGATGGCGGGCAGCGCGAGAGCGCCGGCGGCGATGGCGGAAGTGCGAAGGAAGTCACGGCGGCCGAGTCGAGAGGTGGAGTGAGTGTTGTTCATGGTCCAGTCATTATGAGCGAACGAAAACGCTATGAAACGCATCCGGCGTCACAGGTAACGATGAGTGTAGACGCGGCGACGCGTCAACCCTTCGATTGCGAGTTCGTGGACGCCTCTCCCGATGCTCCCTCACCCGCCTCTCTCAATCCGCCCACGGCTTCCTGCGCGACGGCGCCATCCTCGCGCCGCACCGCCGCGGCCGTGTAGAGCAGAAGAGCGGCCGTCGCGAGCACCGCCAACCCCATCAGGACCCAAACGATGGTCTGACTTCCGGACGATGGGGGCGGCATGGCGCTCGCTTGCTCGACCAGCTTTCCCAGCTCGGCCTTCGGCAGATCGCCCGGATCGAGCGACACGAGCGTGGCACGCGCTTCGTAACTCGGCGAGATAGCGCTTCGATTCCCGCAATATATCGAGAAGCGCTTCCCTCCCGCCGGCTCGAAGACGGCGTGCACCGGATGGAGGATCACCTTGACGCCGCCGAGCTCCAGCGGCGGGCTGTCGGCGTTGTGGATCTGGATCTTGACGTAGCGATACGGCAGCTTCTGGCGAATCTCGAGCGATTCCTGACCGCTCGCGTCGCGGAACAGCTCACCGGTGCCGACGTGCCTCCACGGCGTCTCGACCGTCCTCTCCGCGGCTAGCTCTCCCGTCTCGAAGCGGTCTTGCTCGGTGTGCTCGGACGTGTTGCGCCCCCACAGCTTGCACGTCCTCCGGAAGACGCGCTGCGGATCCCGCGCGAGACGCAGCTCGATGCCGACGATCGGAAGATGCCGCGTGCCGAAGTCGACGAGGGCCGTGGTCGTGCGCGTCTTCGGATCTTCGCTCGTCTCCTGGATGCTCGCTTCCCACGAGGTCTCCGCCGGCTTCTTGACGACCCGGTAGCGACAGGTGACGGCCTCGATCCGCGGCGCGCCCACCTCTTCCGGCATCCCCGCCACCCAGACGCGCAAGTAGCGGTACGTGTTCTCGCCGATGTCGATCGACTCGAAACGCTTGCCGCGCCCCACCGCGAAGAGCCAGCCTTCCTTGACGAGCTCCGCCCACGTCGTCTGGTCCGTGCTGCCCTCGACGCGCACGCGGCGCCGGAAGTTGGTGCCGGCCGTGCGGACCGTGATCCGGTTCTTCTCCTGGCTCGAGCGAAAGTCGAGAGTCAGCCGGCTCGTCTTCGCATCAGGCCTGTCCCGGTTGAGCTCGCGCCCTTTGAGCTCTCGATCTTCATGCTTCTCCTGCGCGCGAACGATGGCGTACGGAACCTCGATGCCCTTGGCATCCGCGATCCGCAGATCCGCGAGATCCAGGCGCTCGCACTTGTCGAGGACCGCGGGCGTCAGCTCGATCGCGACGAACGCGTCGTCCGTGCTGGTGGTGATCGCCGCCCGCTGACGCCATGCCCCGAAGTCGTCGGCGCACAGCGATGGCAGGGCGCAGAAGAACGCACCCAGGAGGACGCCGAACCTCTTCTTCGACGGGCTGTCACGGCGAATCATCGGTCTCGGGCTCCGGTATCTTCCGTCGTTCGTGGCGAACGTAGACGTACGAGCAAACCATCAGCAGCGCCCCGAGCACGGCGAACGAGACCACGCGCCAGATCTTGTGGACGCGGGCCATGTCGAACAACAGGACCTTGATGAGCGTCACCGCGAGAAGGGCCAGCGCGAACCACCGCCATGCACTCTTCTCGTACTTCATGCCGAGCCACAGGACCGCGAACGCGTACACGGCCCACGCGACCGAGATCAGCGCCGTCGCGATCCGATCGTTCTTGTCGAAGCCCTCCCACAGCTCGACGACGCCGTGGATCTCGAAGCCGAGCAGAATGACGACGAGGAGGTGCCCATACAGCTCGAGGGGGGTTTTCGCGAGGCGCAACGCGGAGGCCACGCGCTGCGACACCACGAACACCGCGACGGGAAACAGCAGCGCCGCCACGAACGGGACGTTCAGGAACAAGGTCGCGTCGCGGTGATGGAAGTCGTGTGCCAGAAGAACGAGGAAACCGAGCCCGAGCACGAGATAGTGCGCTCCGGCGTGGACCCAGAGCACGGGCATGCGCTTCGCCCGCCACAGGTAGATCGCCGGGAAGAGAGCCCACAGCGTCAGAAGTGCACTCGTACGCGCATCGGCGAGGAACTTGCGATCCGCGCCGGAGGCTTGCGCCTCCCCGCCGAACCACGTTGCGATCTCGTACGTCAGCAGCCCGAGCAGAATCGTGCCCCCGAGCACCTGCAGGATTCTTCCGCCGACGAGGCTCACCGTGCGCGAGCCGGCGGACGACACCGCGCGCTCGCCTGCCAGGAACCACGCCACCGCAACGGCGAGCCACGCGACGAAGACGCCGTTCACCGCGAAGCGGAAGATGCCGGTGTGCTCGACGCCTCCCTCCAGGCCGACCCAGATGGCCGCGAGGAGCGCGACACACGACGCGACCTGCAGGGTGAGGCGTCGCGATCGCCTCGCGGCTTCCGCGAGCACCACTCCGGCAAGCGACCATGCGACGACGGCTCCCTCGGCCTTCAGCACGGCGGGGATGACGAGCACGAGCACGCCGGCCGCCAGGACCAGAAGGACGTTCTCGAGCAGCGGTGTGAGCGCGCCGCGCGAACGAAGAGCCCACAGGACGGCCAGGTTGAAGAGCGCCAATCCGATGAGCGCGAAGGCGAGCGCGACCCGATGATCGCCGGCGAGCGTGATCCAGAGGTAATACAGCGCGAAGACCTGGGCCAGCGCGACCGCGATCGCATCGACGACGCCCGCCTGTCGTCGCAGCCACAGCCCCCGAACGAACGCGTTCAGCGCGAACAGGCCCGCGATGCCCGCGGCTCCGGCGACCGCGATCGCCTGACGATCCGGCGTGAAGAACCGCCCGTGCCAGCCGGCGTAGTAGACCGCGGTCAAGACCAGACCGAGCGGCGTCATCTCCGGCCAGTTCCGCATCAGCCGCACGGCGCCTCCGGCAAGCGCGAGAAGCGCGAGGAACGCGAAGAGGCCCTCGGCTTGATCCTGTCCGGTGGAGATCAGCCACGGACAGGCGTACGCGCAGAGGAAGCCCAGAATCGCGAGGACCTTGCCGCGACGCAGGACGGCGAGCGTCACGGCGAAGGCCGCGAACCAGGTCATCATGCCGAACGTCGCCAGCTGACCGCTGTAGTTGTAGAACTTGAACGCGAGGTACGTCGTGAGGAACAGCGTCCCGACGCCGACCGAGCTGATCGCCTGCGCGAGCAAGTCGTGGAGGCGGCGCACGCGCAACTCGGCGAAGGCTAGAAACCCGAGGCCCGCCGCCAGCCCGATGGCGACTCGGCCCGCCGGCCCGATCTTCCCCTCGTCGTAGAGGTACTTGAGCAGGAACGCGACAGCGAGCAACGTGACTAGCGCACCGATCCAATTGAGCCACCGCGTGCCGAGCCGGCTCTCGAGTCGCGACCACGTCTCCTTCGAGCTCGGATCGAACGCCGCGGTCGCGGCTGCGCGCTCGCGACGCGGACGCGCCGCCGGCTGGCGCCGCCTGGAAGGACGCGGAGGGGCGGGCTGTCGAACGCCGGGCTGCGAGACCGTGGCCTCGGGCGCGACCGGCTCCGGCGCCGACTCAGCGACCGGAGGCTCGTCCGCTCGGGCCTCCTCCGCGGCAACGGGCGCGCGAGGAGCCGACGGCTCGATGGTCGGACCTGCCTGCTCGAGCCCGCGCAGACGCGACTCGAGCTTCCGAACTCGCTTGCGCAGTCCGAGCGCCATCGCGAACGCGACGCCGCCGGCGATGAGCAGCAACACGATGCCCCCCGCGATCGCGAGGCCGAACAGGACCCAGAGGATCTCTTCCATGGGCGCGGCTCGCTAGCGAGAGCCTCCACGCAACGCTCGACGTCCTTGTCCGCCGTCGCGGACTCGGTCGCCACCTCAGGAGCACGTCACCACGCGAGTGCTCTGCGGGTAGGGTCGCTCGCGGCGAGTGGAAAGGCAAGCGCGAAGCCGTCCCGACCGTACGGCTCGAGTGGATGCAACGCAGCAGGCCGAACGCATCCAGTCGATCCCGTCAGAAGCCGTCGATCACACCGACTAACGCCGTGACGCCGTCCGTCTCGGTCTCGTACTCGACGACCGCGGACACGTTCAGGAAGCCGATCGCCCCGCAGAAACCGATACCGAAGCCCGGGGTGTTCTCGACGGCGCGCGCGTAGGAGCCGCTGACGAACAGCCCGTCGAGCAGGTCGCCGAAGAACCCGTCGAGGCAACGACCGGCACCGGCGAAACTGAACGGATACACGACGAGCTCGTGCTTCTCCGCGATGCCGCCGTCCGGAGCCTCGGTGCGCACCCAGCGGTAGTCGACGCTGCCGCCGAGCTCCCAGACGTCGAGCCGGCGGTTCCACGTCGGTCGAAGGAAGCCGAGCGGATTCCCGAACTCGACCCCCTGCGGCCCCATCGCCCGCCCCAAACGCGCCGGATGACTCAAGAAGCCCTTGCCGAAACGCAGCGTCCCGTTGACGAAGAGAAACCTCGGACCGTCGGCCTCGCCGATGCGTTGATCGACCCACAGCGCCTCCAGAGCAGGTCGGAACATCGTGTCGTTCTCGGGTGCTACGGCGCCTGCCGTCGCCCGCCACTGCTCTCCGTCCGTTCCGCCGACGAGCATGACGATGTCGTCGTAGAGCGCCGCGTAGCCGCCGACGTCCGCCTCCGCCGACATCTCCTGGCCGACAAGCGCGAGAATGTAGCTCCAATCGCCGACCGTGTCGCGGTAGGTGACCTTGGCGAAGCCGACGTCCTCGTCGCTGGCGATGCGCTCGACTAGCCCTCCGCCGACTCCGAACCCACCGACGATGTCGATGCGACTCGGCAGACGATACTCGCCCTGCAGCTCGAATGAGCTCCCGCCGTCGCCCTCCGGCTCGATGCCCTGAGCGCCGATGATCAACTCGCCGACGTCGGGGCACGCCAGAAGGGGACGAACGTACGCACCGGCGTGACTCTGGGCCCCGACGCTATCGACGTCCACCATTCCGAGGCCGCCCTTCAGGAAGGGAGACCATGCGATGAGATTGTACTCGTTACGATCCGGACGCCGTCTCAGAAGAAGGTCGAGCTTGCCCGGATGGAAGTGCGGGCCGTTCGCCACGAGTCCGTCCTCGAGCGACGCGTCGAGCAATCCGAGCGTCGGCGGCGAGTCGGATGTCGTCGAGGGCGAGCTCTCCGGTTCACCGGCGGCGCCGATCGCGAGGACGCAGACGAACGCGATCACGAGATACGGCACCCGGGTCTGGGCAAGTCGCATGGCCATGAGCTCCTTCTTCGACTGCGACGAGATTGTAGCAGACGATCGAGCTGACGTTCAGGATGGCGAAGCCCGCTCGAGCGAAGCTGCTGGAAATCTCGCTGGTCACGCTTCGGATCCGGGCCTACGATGCTCGCTCGGAAAAGTGCCGTCGACTGGATCGAGATGAACCCTCGCGCCGCGTTTCTTCTGACCTTGCTGCTCGCCGCGTCGACGTCCTGCCGCGACGCGGAGACCCCCTCGTCGCCGTCGATCGAGCCGGCCGCGACCTCGCCGAGCACGGAGCCATCGGCCGCTGCGAAGAACCCGTCGCCTGTCGCCCCGCTCGTCCGACCGGAAGACTTCGTCGCTCGCGGCTACAACCTGCTCTTCATCTCGCTGACGAACACGCGCGCCGATCATCTCGGAGCCTGGGGCTACTCCCGCGATACATCGCCGAACATCGACGGCCTCGCGCGCCGCGGCCTCGTGTTCGAGAACGCGTTTACGCACTCGAGCTGGACGCTGCCGGTCGTCACGTCGCTCCTGACGTCGCAATACCCGGTCACTCACGGGCTGATGGATCGCAAGAGCTTCGTCCCTCTGCCACCCGAGACTCCGACGCTGGTCGACGCGCTGCGGCGGAGCGGATACCGCACGGCCGCGTTCGTCGGCGATCGCGACTACGGCGGCGCGTACGGCCTGACGTCGCGCTTCGAGGAACTCGGCGATCACGTCAACGAGCAGTCCCTTGCCGATTGGAAGCGCTACGGCGTCCTCGAGAGCACCGTGCCGGCAGCGATCGATTGGCTGCGCCGACACCACGACGAGCGGTTCTTCCTCCTCGTCCAGGGATACGACACGCACTGCCCGTTCGCGGTGCCGACGAAGGACGACCGATTCGATCCGGACTACGACGGCGATCTCGACTGCACGCGGTGTTACTGGACGTTTCATCGCACGCAGCCGATTCGCGTCCGATCGAAGTCCGGCGAGTCGCGCGACATGTACCTGCTGAAGACGAAGCCGACCGACGGCGACGAGTATGACGCCCTCGTCGACGACGACGACATCGAGCACATGATCGCGCTCTACGACGGCGAGATCCGCAGCGCGGACGGTCACATCGGGCGGCTTCTGCGCGAACTCGAGACGCACGGCATCGACGACAAGACGATCGTCGTGTTCTTCTCCGATCACGGCGACATGTTCGGAAAGCACGGCCGCTTCATGCGCGGCGGTCCGCTGCGCGGCACGTTCTACGACGACGTGCTGCACGTTCCGCTGATCGTCCGCCACCCGCGTCTCGCGCCGCGGCGCGTCAGCGGCTTGACCCAGGTGATCGACATCGCGCCGACGCTTCTCGACATCCTCGGCATCGAGATCCCGAGCGGTTTTCGCGGGCGATCGCTGCGCCCGCTCGTGCTGCGCGACGAAGCCGTCAACGACGTCGTGTTCGCCGGATCCGCCTACTCGCCTGACCGGCGCAACCCGTTCTTCCGACACAGCTCGACGATCCTCTCGGTGCGAAGCCGCGACTGGAAGCTCATCCTCGAGCGCCTCTACTTCCCGTCGCGCGTCGAAGAGCACTTCGAGCTTTTCGATCTGCGCGCTGATCCCGATGAGCTCACGAATCGCGCGGAAACTTCCCCCGAGAAGCGACGCGAGCTCCTCGAGCGCCTCCGGGGCTGGCTCGAGGGCCTCGGGAAGGAGGCCTACTTGACTGCGAGCGAACAGCCGTGAATCGACAGATCTCCACCGCCGTCGCAGCCGTCGTCTCCGTGGCGGGAACGCTCGTCGCGCTCCTCGCGTTCCTTCCGTCGACGTCGAGCGAGCCGAAGCTGCGCTGGTTCATCCCCGACGGGATGCGCGCCGACCCCGAGCTCTTCGACATCTACCGCTGGGCCGAGGAGGGCAGGCTCCCGAATATCCGGCGCATGATGGAGCTCGGCACCTACGGCTTCGCGAAGCCGGTCTTTCCCAGCCACACGCCGCCGAACTTCGCGCCGCTGTTCACCGGCGCGA
>CAYMRB010000120.1:0-8909 GCA_964392615.1 uncultured Planctomycetia bacterium
ATCGCCTGGACGCGGACGATGAAGGGGCTGTAGATGAATCGAACCATCGACGAGGAAAACACCATGTCGTACCTGCCGAGACTCGGCTCCGCGAATCGATCGCCGGCCATCGCGCGGCGCGCTTTGTCTCTTCTCGCCGCTATCGCCATGATCGCCTCCCTCCCGGCTGTGGCGCGAAGCGACGAGTCGGGCAGCGCGAGAAAAGTCGACACGCCGCTGCAAGACGGCCTGAAGGCCTTCCGCGGCGACACCGGGGAATGGCGCGTCGTGGGCGACACCACGCAAAGCCCTCACGACAAGGGCAAGCTCGTCGGCACGCCAGGTGAGGGAGCCCTCGTCAACGGCGCCGACGACGCGCGGGGCCGCACGCGACATCTCGTCACGCGCAAGGAGTACGGCGACGTCCAGGTCCACATCGAGTTCATGGTCCCGCAGGGCTCGAACTCCGGCGTGTACTTCCAGGGCCGCTACGAGATCCAGATCCTCGACAGCTGGGACGTCAAGAAGCCGAAGCACGGCGACTGCGGCGGCATCTATCAGCGCTGGGACCCGCGTCGCGGCCGCGGCAAGGAGGGCTTCGAGGGACACCCGCCGCGCGTCAACGCCGCGCGACCGCCGGGCACGTGGCAGTCGTTCGACGCGATCTTCATGGCACCGCGCTTCGACGCGGCGGAGCGCAAAGTCACAGAGGCGCGCTTCGTCAAGGTGGTCCACAACGGCGTCGTGGTCCACGAAGACCTGAAGCTGTCGGGACCGACGCGCGCGTCGCTCCACGGCGATGAGAAGCCGCTCGGGCCGATGATGGTGCAGGGCGATCACGGTCCTGTCGCGATTCGCGCGTGGGAGATCTGGCCCCTCGAGGCCGGCAACCCGGGCGGCGTCGAGGTGCTGAAGCGCGAGACGTTCGACGAGACCGGGTTCGTGTCGATCTTCGACGGCGAGACGCTCGAGGGCTGGCACGTCAGCGCGAAGACCGGACACAGCCGCGCGAGCGGCGGCAAGAGCGGAGGTCGCTGGGTCGTCGAAGACGGCGCGATCACCGGCAGTCAAGACGTGCCCGGCAACGGCGGCATCATTCTGAGCGACAAGAAGTACGTCGACTTCGAGGTCGTCGTCGAGATGCGCAACGACTACGGGCCCGACAGCGGCCTCTTCCTCCGCAGCACCGAGCGCGGCCAGGCGTACCAGTACATGGTCGACTACCACAACGCCGGCAACCTCGCGGGCATCTATGGCGAGGGGCTGTCCGGCGGCATCCACCGCCGCAACTTCAGCTTCCTCGACGACGTGCGAAAGATCCGCGGCCAGAGCGCGCCGTACGCATTGCCGATCCGACCGCAGGACTGGCCGTGGCTCTGGCGCGCGGGGCAATGGAACGAGCTGCGCGCGCGCATAGTGAGCAACCCGCCGCGGATCACGACCTGGATCAACGGCGTGCGCTTCATGGAGTTCGAGGACACCGAAGCGCGACACGTCGACCGCGGCAACATAGCGCTGCAGGTTCACGGGGGAGGCAACTACACGAAGCAGTACGTGCGCTATCGCGGCATTCGCGTCAAGGAGCTCGGCAAGAAAGACGACAAGTGAGCCCTGAATCGCGTGCGGGGCCGACGGACGGTGTCGGCGCTGACGATCTCGCCGACCTCGGCCCCGGATATCGAGTCGACGACGGCGTCGTGCGGTGCTGGTGGTGCGGCGCAGATTCCCTCTACCGCGACTACCACGATCGCGAGTGGGGCTATCCGGTCGACGACGATCAGCGGCTCTTCGAGAAGATCTGTCTCGAGGGGTTCCAGTCCGGCCTGAGCTGGCTGACGATCCTGCGCAAGCGCGAGAACTTCCGGCGCGCGTTCGCGGGCTTCGACTTCGAACGCGTCGCGCGGTTCAACTCGCGCAGCGTCGAGCGGCTGCTGCGGGACGCGGGCATCGTGCGACATCGCGGCAAGATCGAGTCGACGATCCGCAATGCACGACGCGCGAGGGAGCTGATCGGCGAGTTCGGCTCGCTGGCGCGTTACTTCTGGCGATTCGAGCCGCATCCGTCGGAGCGTCCGGATCGCGTCACGTACGAACGAGTTCTCGAGATGGGCAAGACCGATGCGTCGATCCGTCTGTCGAAGGACCTGAAGCTGCGCGGCTGGACCTTCGTCGGCCCGACGACCGTCTACGCGTTCATGCAGGCCATGGGGCTTGTCAACGACCACCTCGAGTCGTGCGAGGTCCGCGCGCGTGTCGAGGAAGCTCGATGCGGGTTTCGACGACCGTCAGCAGATTGACCCGCTGCCGTTGCCGTTGCCGTCGCCCGCTCCGTTCCCGACACCACCGGAGTTCTTGCGCCGGCGGCGAAAGAACTCGCGCAAGAGCTCGGCGCTCTCATCGGCTCGCACGCCGCCGATCACCTCGGGGACGTGGTTGTTCGCCTTGTTGACGAGCACATTGAACACCGAGCAGTGAGCGCCGGCCTTCGGGTCTTCGGCCCCGTAGGTCACGCGCGGGATGCGCGCCTGCACGATCGCCCCGGCGCACATGATGCACGGCTCGAGCGTCACGTAGAGATCGCAATCGATCAGGCGCCACGCGTCGTAGTGGGCGGCCGCCTGTGTGATCGCGATGATCTCGGCGTGCGCGGTCGGGTCGCGGAGCATCTCGCGCTGGTTGTGGGCCTTCGCGACGATGTTCCCGGACTGGCGATCGACGATGACCGCACCGACCGGCACCTCGCCGCGATCGAACGCCTGCCGCGCCTCGGCGAGCGCGACCTCGAGGTAACGCTCGGGCCGGTGGACGTCGAGGAGCTCGAAGGGGTCCTGACTCAAGGCTGTGTCTCCCGCATACGAAGGGCATCCCGACTCCCGGGGGGGCGTAGTCTACCCGTGGCCGAAGCGTCGGGCAACGCGCCGGCGGGCCGCCGCACTCGACTCTCGCCCCCGCACCGAAAAAGCGCTTGAAAGCCCTGCGCCCCCCTCGTAGGATCCCTCTCCGCTCGACAGAAGACGACGCACCCATAGCTCAATTGGATAGAGTACCGGTCTACGAAACCGGGGGTTCCTGGTTCGAGCCCAGGTGGGTGCGCCAATGATAAAGCCCGTCGGAACAACGAGTTCTGACGGGCGTTTTTCGTGAGTGCGAAAGGGCGGTTCGGCAGGGGTGCCAAGACGTCCGTGTTCCATGGCGGACACGACGATTCGTTGGAGGCGCTGACGCCGTGCGAAACGCGGCTGGCGACGAGATGGTCGATCGCGCGCTTTCGCGGCTGCCGCCTGCGATGTCGGTCTTCGCTGCCGTTCGTCACCCCAGGGAAAGCGCTCGTCCGGCAAGCCCTCTCTGTCGGTCAGGAGCCTATCTGGCAATGTCGCGGATGCCGATCGACGGGAGGCCCGGCGGGAAGTCGACCCGCTCCACGGGCGCGGGCACCGCGTCGATGGCGACGCAGCGCCGTTTTCTTTCAAAGAAACTCTGAAAGTCTCTCCTGACTCAGCTTGGCACGCGACCGAGAATCCAATCGTTGGACCCGGGACCTCCCCCCGGACAATTGAGCGTTGCACCGTGAGCGGAGCCAGGAGCTCTGGATCGGCCGACGGCCCTGGGGATGGACGGTCCGCTCGACCTCGACAGGTACTGATGATGAGATACGCCAAGTCCACAATGTTGCTGGCTCTTGCCAACCTCTGGCTTCTCACGAGCCCCGCCAGAGCCCAAGGCTCGAACGACTGCGCTAGTGCGCAGCTTATCTCGGAGACCGGCCCTCATACCTTTGCCACGAGCGACGCGACGACCGATGGTGAGGCTGAGGGAGTCTTGGTGACTCCCGGCCTGAGGCAGATCGAAAACGATGTCTGGTTCCGTTGGGTCGCACCCTCGACGGCGGTCTACGAAATCGACACCGATCACTGGCCCACGACAACTGGCGCGACCGCGGTCGCCGTCTACGAGTTCGGCTGCGGCACAGGCCCTGGTCGTGCGATCGCAGGTCGGATGGGAAACGACGACGGCGCGGGCATCTTCGCCGTCATCAGTTTCGGCGCCGAGGCCGGTACCGAGTATCTGATCCGGGTGGGAAATACCGTCGCCCAGAACCGAACAAACGGAATCCTCACGATCAACGAAGTGAGCCCGCCGGACGTCCTGACGACGGCCGTCAACCCGGAGAGCGGACGGACGTACCACATGCTCGAGCCGTCTTCGTGGAGCGAGGCGCGAATCGCCGCGCTGGGGCTGGGCGGAGATCTGGTGACCGTCAATGACCAGGAGGAGAACGACTGGCTGATGTCGACCTTCTGGAGGTTCGGGGGAGAGAATCGCAGCCTCTGGCTCGGCTACAACGACGCGGAGACAGAGGGTACCTGGGTGTGGGCGAACGGCGAGACGCCCGGGTACGAGAACTGGTCGCCTCCTGGTGCACCCAACAACGGCAACCAGTACGAGCACTACGCCCACATTCGCAAGGATCGGGAAGATGGCACCTGGAACGACCTGCTCGGCTTCCCAGGCAGAGGGTTCTTCTACGACGAGGTCCACGGAATCGTCGAGGTCGGAAGCGTGCTGTTTCTTCGCGGTGATCCCGACGGTGATGGCGTCCACACCCTCACCGATGCCGTTTTCATTCTCTCCTTTCTCTTCCTCGGAGGGCCCGAGCCCGTCTGCGAGGACGCTGCTGACACCGACGATTCGGGCTCTGTGGAGCTCAACGACGCGGTGTATATCCTGAACTTCCTCTTCCTCGCTGGCGATGAGCCCCGTCCTCCGTTCCCCGAGCTCGGAGACGATCCGACCGACGATCTTCTCGACTGTCGAGGGGCTTGAAACGGAGACGACCACCCTCAAGGTCCGTAACGAGAGTCGTCTACTGGGACAGCGAAACACTGGCAGCAACATGTACGAACGCAAGCCGAAGCCAAAACCCTGAACGGCTTCCGCCCCGAGCCGCGTCACGGGAGCGCACAGACTGCGCTGCCGGAATTCATCCGATCCCGGACACCCTCGAGAGTACCCCGCCCCCCGGAACATCAACGCGGCAGATCGAGGGACGCCGCGTCCGTGAAGAGCCGCCACTTGGCGCGATCGATACCCGTGAAGAGCGTCTGGAACCGCTCGTCCTCCGCGCTCTCACCGGTGACGTTGCGAATGTAGACGCGCTCGATCCGCTCCGGGTGCTTCTTGACGAGCGCCGCGTACACCTCGGGGTCTTGCTCGCCGCTGTCGCCGACGAGGACGAATCGACGCTGCGGATAGGCTGCGAGAATCGGCTCGATCTGCTTCGGCTTCGTCTCGTCGCCGTGCTTGAAGAGGTCCCAGAACGTCTCGTCCTTCAGGCGAACGAGCTTCAGCGACATCGATCGGGGCGGGAAGCCGTCTCTCGTCAGGAACTCGTCGAGCGGCTCGTAGAGGTGCCAAGGGCTCGAGGAGACGAAGTGGATGCGTACCCCCTGCGCCGCCCACGAGCGGTAGAGCGCTGCCATTCCCGGCGCGGCCTCGAAGTCCCGCAGAAACGTCCGATCGATCATCGTCTTGCGGTTCGTGACACCGGTGACCTTGACCGTGTCGTCGATGTCGCTGATCACCGAAAGGCCCTCCGAATCGACCAGGTGCACGCGCCCGGAGAACGTGCGCCGATCGTCGCCCGGCAAGACCGCGGTGAACTCGACCGAGCCGTCGCGTGCGACCTTCGCGACCTCGTTCGTCGTGAGGGGGATCTCGCCGTGGAAGTGGCCGTTCGCCTCCGAGGGGCCGACCGTGACGATCTTCCCCGCGATGCGAACGGTCACGCGCTTGCCGCTCTCGTTGTCGACGAGGAAGAGCTCCACGCGTCGATCGAAGTTGTCGCGCGTCGCGTCGGTCGGCCCGAGCCCCCAGGTTTCCTTCAAGACAGCAGCGATCGCGCCCTTTCGCAGCTTGCTGTCCTCGTGCTCGTGAAGCCAGCCGTGAATCGGCAGAACCCACCCCTTGCCGTCGGCGGAGCGTCGCGCATCCGTGTCGAAGAACACGATGCGCTCGTCCGATGCGATCTCCGACTCGGGCGCCACCGCAGGCCTCGACGGCGTCGTCGGCGCCGACGGCTCACACCCCCACGCGAGGAAAACCGCGACAAGCGCAACGGTGATGAGAGCCTGACGCACCTCGAGTCCCTCCCGACCTCTCGTTCGCACTCTTCTCTTACTCGTCTTCGTCTTCCGCCGCGCGCCGCGCCGCGGCCTCGTCGTCCAGCTCATTCTGCCACTGACGGATGCTCGGCGCCTTCTCCTTCTCCGACTCCATCAGCGCACGGACCTCATCCGGCGTCCGCGTCACCGTCGGCTTCAGGAAGACCATCAACTCGACCTCTCGGTGCACGATGTCGCGCTTCTTGAAGAGCCAACCGAGCCCCCAGATATCGCCGAGGATCGGCACCTTGCGCTCGACCTCCGACTGCTCCTTCTGAATGATGCCGCCGAGGAGCAGCGTCTCGCCGGAGCTGATCGAGATATCCGTGCGGTAGTTGCGAGTGTCGATAATCGCACCGCCGAAGAGCGTCTCGCCGTCGCGAATCTGCGACGATTCGACGCTGACGCGCAGCGTCACCTCGCCCTGCTGATTGATGTGCGGGGTAACCTCGAGAATGATTCCGACGTCGCGGTAGTTGAAGCTGTCGTTGCGACCACCTTCGTTCGTGTTCAAGCTCCCGGAGATGAACGGCACACGAGAACCGACGAACAGCTTGCCGCGCTCGTTGTCGGCCACGTTGATACGCGGTGCGGCGCGGATGCGCCCGTCGACCTTCTTCTTGAGGAACTGGATCAGGAGATCCAGGTTCGCGTCCGCGCTGATCACTCCGGTGCCCGTCGCGTCGCCGATGAGCTGCGCCATGAAGTTCTCGGAGTAGCTCACGCCGCCTCCGGCGATGAACGAGCCGTCGAAGTCGTCGGCCTCGAACACTGCGTCGCCGTTGGGCGACCAACGCACGCCCATTCGATCCCGCGCGTCACCGGAGACCTCGATGATCGTCGCCTCGATGAGAACCTGCGGCGTCGGCACGTCGAGGTTCTTGACGACCTCGAGCACCTGCGGAAAGAAGTGCGCGCTCGTCGTCACCAGGAGCGAGTTCGTGCGCAGGTCCGGAACGACTCGCACCTTGCCGACGAGGTCGCTGACCGGACGCGACACCGTGCGGCCGTCGCGTGTGCGACGGTTGCCGTCGCCGCCACCGAGCCACGGGAAGTAGGAATCCTCGACAACCTCGTCCTCGAGCTGGAAGCCGCTCGACCCCGGTCCGTCGCGACCGGATCGAGCGCCCGGGTTAGACCGCGACGGCTGCGGCGTCCCTCGCCGCGGGGGAGCACCGCCCGACGCGAACAGGATGTTGAGATTGTTCGACACCGTCACCGCCTTGGCGTACTCGAGCTTGAGACTGAGCGTCGTGTCCGTTCCCGACGGTTGATCGAGCTTCTCGAGAATCGACCCGACCGCATCGAGGCTCTCCTTCGAGGTGCTCGTAATGATCAGCGAGTTCGTATAGAGCGAGCTCGTGATGCGGATCTTGCCCTGCAGTCGACCGCCGCTATTCCCCGAGCGGGACGAGCGGCCGTAGCCACCCCAGTCATCGTAATAGCTGCGATAGGATCGGCTCCGGTTGAAGAGCTCCTGCAGCACGGTCTCCATGTCGAACGCATCGACGTACTTGAGGCGATAGATCAGCGGGACGAGGTCTTCGCCCGAGACCGGCTCGTCGAGCGTCTTCACCATCTCGGCGACACCATCGAGCGCATCGGGCGGGCCGATCGCGATGACCGTGTTCTGGCGTCGGTTCGCGACGAACTTGACCTCATCGTCGTCGTCCGATCTCCGGCCCCACCAATCGTAGTCGTCGTCCCGGTAGAGATCCTCGAGCTGGCGCGAGATGTCCTCCGCATCCGCGTTCTCGAGGTGAAACACCTTCGTCGCCTTTTCGACGGCCTTCTCGGTATCGAGCTGGGCGACGAGCTCCTCGAGCTGCTTGAAGTTCGCCTCGGACGACAGCACGATCAGCGCGTTCGAGCGCGAGTGAGCGGCGATCTCGATCGAGTCCTTGAGGACCCGAGCGCGCAGCTTCTCGTACATCGGCCCGACGTCCTCGATGAGGTCCTTCGCCTTGACGTGCTTCAAGGGCAGCGTGCGCACGGCGAAGTCCGCCGGTTTTTCGACGTCAAGGGTGTCGATCAGCTCCTTGATTTCCGGGTGCTTCTCCTCGGCCGTATTGATCACGAGACGGTTGTTCTCGGTGTCCGGAACGACGCGCACGGGAATCTTGAGCCCGCCGCTCTCTTCGCCGTCTCCCCCACCGCGACCGCCGCCGAACAGCTGCGACACGACCGTGGCGACCTGCTCCGCCTTCGCGTGCTCGAGCGGGTAGATCCTCGTCACAGTCTCCGCGACCGTCGCGACGTCGATCTCGGTGAGGAGGTTCTCGAGTAGCTTCAGATTGTCGCCGTAGTCGGTGACGATCAGCCGATTCGCCCGGTCGTGCACCTCGACCTTGGCGTGCTTCGACAGGACGATCCGGACCTTGTCCTTGATCTCGCTCGCCTTCGAGTGCGACAGCGGAAAGGCTCGGACCTGGAAGACACGTCCCGACTGAACCTCACCGTTGGTCCCCGACATGAGCTCCGGGCCCAACTCCGCCTCCATAGCGGCGGGAATGATGATCAGCACCTCGGTCAGCTCGAGCACCTTGAATCCCTCGAGCGCGAGCGCGCGGTACACCTGGTCGATCGCCGTCCGCAACGGCAGCTTCTTCGAGCTCAGGACCGTCAACTGACAGTTGACGCTCTTGTGCTTGATGACGCTCTTGCCCGTCATCTCGCCGAGCCACTTGACGATGTGGTTGACGTTCGCGTTGGCGAAGCTCAGCTGGACCTCCGACGGCGGCCCCTTCGGGGTCGTAGGCTTCGTCGCGT
>CAYMRB010000120.1:9009-22408 GCA_964392615.1 uncultured Planctomycetia bacterium
CGCCGGGCTTCGTCGCGTCGCCGGGCTTCGTCGCGTCGCCGGGCTTCGTCGCGTCGCCGGGCTTCGTCGCGTCCGCTGGCTTCGTCGCGTCCGCCGGCTTCGTCGCGTCCGCTGGCTTCGTCACGTCCGCCGGCTTCGTCGCGTCCGCTGGCTTCGTCGCGTCCGTGGACTTCGCTGTCTTCGATGCATCGGCAGCGGCCTTGTCGTCCGCCTGCTCGGCTTCCACGGCCGCTTCCAACGCGGCGGCGGCGGCCTTGTCGACGGATTCCGGCTTCTCGGCGCTCGCGTCCTGCGCCCTCGGTCCGAAGCTGGCAGCGAGCGCGAGGGCCGTCGCGATCGCGAGGGTGCGTCGGGTGCTGCTGCGGTACTTTCTCACGGTGTCCCGTCCTTCTTCGGGGCGAGGAGCGACGTGCTGCCGATCCCGCCGAATAACGTCAACTCGAATTTCTTCCCCTGGTACTCGATCAGCGCGCGGTTCGTGTCGATCGCGAGGAGCTTGACGCCTTTGACCTCGCCTCCGACGGCGACCACGATCTCCTTCTTGTCCGGCATGCGGAAGATCACCGACTCTCCGAAGATGCCGATGATCGCCGGCGGCTTCGGCGCCGGCCTCTTCGGTGTAGCACCGAAGACGCCGCTCGTGTCGATGCCGCGGTACGCCTCCGGAACCGGAGGTTTCTCAGCCGCTGGCGGCTTGCCCCCAGCCCCTCCCGGCTTCGCGTCGTCCCCTGGCTTCGCGTCATCTCCCGGCTTCGCTTCGCTGTTCGCCGAGGCCTGTCCTGTCGCGCCGCCGTCGGTCGTCCCGCCGCTCGACGGCTTCGCGTCCCCCGTCCCGGCGGCACTCACCGCGATCGAATCGGCAGAGGAGCCCGACGCGAGCGGATCGTCCGCGAGCCAGAGCCCCCGCGCCTCGAGAACGACCACGGTCGCGAGAGCCAGGCAGACGAGCTTCAGAGCCAGGCCGACCTTGTCAGACACGCTTCTTCTCCCGGCTGCGCTTCCAGGTCTCGAAATCGAGCACGACCACGTCGAGCGAGAACCGGACCTGTCCCGGCTTCGCCCCCTGCGTGTCGAGATGGAATTGATCGACGACGAGCGGCACCCCGAGCTCTCGCAACGCGTGCACGAACCCCGCGACCGCGAGAGTCGGACCGGTGCCGCCGAGCTGGATCTTGCGAAGCTCTCCCGCGCCGGCGCTGCCGAAGACCTCACGAGCGGTCGCGAGCCCGACGCGGTTCTTCTTCGCGAGCGCCTGAATCTCGTCGCGCGCCTGATGAACGACCGTCTGGCTGTCGAGCGAGCCGACGTCGATACGGAAACGCTCGCGCAATCGATCCAGCTTCTTCGCCTTCGTACGCTCACGCAGGATGTCGTTGTCGAGTCGCGCGAGCTCGAGCCTCAGCTCGCCGTACTCGGCGCGCTGCGCCTCGAGATGCCGCCAGCCCTTCACGCCGCCGAACCCGACGAGGTAGATGCCGAGCACGATGGCGCCGAGCCGGATCGTCGTCTTCTCTCTGTCGCTGAGTGCACGCATGCTAGCGCCTGATCCTCACGCTGCTCTCGATTTCGCGAATCGACTCGATGTCGATCTCGACGCCCTTGGGAATCCCCTCGAGCCGTATCGACCCGCGCCCGCGTCCGGGGAACGACCGCGACCGACGCCTTCCCTCGCCCTCCTTCTTCTCCGCGCTCGCCTTCTCGGCGCTCTTCTTCGCCGCGTCGGCGGACTTGGCGGCAGATGGCGCCGGTGCCGGCTTCGATGGCTTCGCGCCACCGGCCGACGGCGGCGGAGGCGGCGGTAGACCTGTGTTGACCGGTGCGGCCGGCTTGCTCTCCGCCGGCTTCGTGTTCGCAGCGGCCGGCGCACCGACAGGCTGCGGCATCGGCGGCAGATTCGTCGGATCGACCCGCACCGCCGCGCTGAGCCGGAAGATGATGCCCTTGCGCTTCTTGTCTTTGCTCGCGGCCTGCTCGTGCAGGACCACATTGCGGAACCATCCACACGTCGCGATCTTCGCGCGGTACGCGTTGACCATCTCGAACTTCGGCACGCGTCCCTCGAACGTCAGATCGCCGCGCCGATTGATCGTCAACGAGTGGAATGCCGTCCCCTTAGGCGCCAGGTTGGCGAGCACCGTCACCGCCTCGAGGTACGGCAGCTGTCCGGCTTCGAGCGTGCGGAGGAAATCGAGCTCGAGATCGACGACCGGCAGCATCTCGCGTTCGATACGCGCCGCGGCGAGTCGTGACTCGAGCGCATCCCGTTTCCAGAGCGGCCCGGCGTATCGCAGCGCTAGCGCTCCCGCCGCGAGCGCGATGGCGAGCAAGATCCAGACGCGCGCCGATGCCCCGGCCGTCTTCGCCTTTTTCGCGACCCGCGTCGCCGATGCCGCGAACTCGATGTCCGGGCCGACGCCACCGCGGTTGACGTGTCGGCGTAGGCCGAGGTTGACCGCCGATTGGCCCGGATTGCCGCCCGCGACGATCGACTCGCACTCGAGGGAAACGCCGCTCGCCGCCTCGATCGCGCGCGGCAGCCCGACGAGGCGCGCGCCGTCTCCGACGAGGTACACGCGTTCCGGCCACCGCGCGCCGACTCCATTCGTCGCGTCAGCGGCAGCGTCGGCTCGAACCGCGCAGCACTCCTCGATCCAACGCGCGTACCGGCTGGCCGCATCATCGACGGCCTCCGCGAGCGCCGCCGCGACCTCCGGGCTCGACTCCGCGACGTCGCTCATCCGCTTCGCCGTCTCGGCATCGCGCCGCGAGATCCCGAGTCGATCCGCGAGGACGCGCGTGACGTCGTCACCACCCGCGGCGAGGCTGCGCACGGAGACGGGCACGCCGCCGTCCACGATGAGCAACTCGCTCTGCGTCCGGCCGATGTCGAGCACTGCGCAAAGTCCCTGGACGCCAGGACAGATGCGGCTCGCCGCGATCGCACCGAGGCCGAACCGCGGGTCGATGCCGCAATCGCCGAGCAAGTCGCGATAGCCGTCGAGCAGATCGGCGCGCATCGCGGCGACGACGACCTCCTGCTCCTCCGGTGGCGACACGCCGTTTCCCGATCCTCGGAAGACGCCGTGGCCCCAGACGATCTCCGCCGGCCCCAGGGGGAACTCCCGCTCGACCTGCAACGCGAGGATCCGATCACGCTCGTCCGACGGTACCGCCGGCAACGACAAGCGCCGCAGCGACACGCCGCGCGCCGGCAGCGCACAGATCGCCCGACGGGTACTACCGCGTCGGCGCAAGCGGAGAAACTCGCGCACTTGACTGACGACGGCCGCCCGCTCTGCGGGCTCGAGCGCCCCGGTACCGTCGCGCTCGAGCGGTATCTCGATCCCGCGTCCACCGGAGAGGATGCCGATCGAATCCCAACCGAAATCGACGAATAGCTGCCGCCTTGTCTTCCCAGTGGCGCGCTTCACGACCCCTCCCGCCAATACAATGTTTCGACGTCGAAATCACCGATACGAACGACGGCCTCGACGCGACGCCGGGCGCCGGTCGAGGGGACGACGCCCTCCGCGACGATGCGATACGTCCCCCCGCGAGTCGTCACGCGAGCCGCGAGCCCCTTGAGGATCTCGGTCGTGACGCCGGGGACGTCGAGAAGCTCGGCGACATTCGAGAAACCGCCGATGCTCTCGCGATGGGACACGATCGCGACGGCGAGCTCTCGATTCAGTCCATCGATGCAAGCGATCACTTCCTCGCTCGCGGTGTTGATGTTCACGGCACCGGCGATCACCAGATCCTCCGTCGCCGTGATGTCGTCCGCCATCTCCTTCAGCATGGCCATGGAGATCAGCGGCTCGCCCTCGAACGCGTCGCCGGAGTTGCCTGGGTTGCCGCGGCCAGGACTGCCGGGATTGCCGGGATTGCCACGATTGCCCGATCGCTCGCCGGTCGATCGTGTACCGCCGCGATCGCTCCCCGGAGACACGACCGTCGAGACGGAGACATCGCGCAGCCGCGCCGAGTCCTCGACGACCCCGCTCGGCGCAGTCACGCCGCCGCTTCGAGGCCGACCGGAGCGCCCGCCGTCTCTCGACTCGCCCCCGTTCGGCGGATTTCCGCCGTTCGGAGGAGCCGGCTGAGTTCGCACGCGGCGCACCGCGAGGAGGTCGACGATACTCCCGAAGTTCTTCTTGTCGCGATAGGCGACGATCGACTGGGCGAGATCGTCCGAGATACCCGGCACGCGGGCCAGATCCGCAGCGGTCGCGACCTTGATATTCACACGAGCCTCACCGCGGCGATTGATGTTCGGCGCGCCCGAGTCGACCGCGAGGTATTGCGCCAGGCCGCGATCGAGATACCCGTCCGCGTCGTCGAACGGCGGGCTCGCTTCGCCGTCGTTCTCGACCGCGTCGAGGAATCCGTCGCCGTCCATGTCCTCGCCCCAGAGATCACGCGGCGTCAGATCGCGGACCATCGTCAGCTCGCCGATCGACTGAAACGAATCGTTGCGGATGCGGTAAGGATCGACCAACGACGAGTAGTAATCCTGCTCCGCTCCGTTCGGAGTCACTTTACTGTCGTCGTCGCGCCAGTCGACGATCGCCGCCGCCATGGCTTCGTCGACCCGCTCGAGCCGGGCGAGGCTCTCGGCGCCGACGTGGTTGACGTTCAAGCGCCTCTCCTCGTCGACGATTCCGAACACGATGCCGCTGCGATTCTCGTCGTACTCGCCCTGCCGCAACACGCTGAAGAAACCGCGACCGAGCTGAACCTCGCGAAACTCCGCGGCGTTGTCCCACAGCGATCGCTCGGCGTAGTTCTCGCCGGCGCCGGTGCCGCGCGTTTGACGGTAGATCAGCGCCTTCGCCTTCTCGACGCCGGCGAGCGCGAGCCATCGGGCCTGCTCGGCATCGCCTTGGTTCTTCACGACGCGAAGCTCGAGCTTGGACGCATGCGCCATGCTGATGACGACGACGGCCAGAATCGCGACCGCCCAGAGAACGACGACGAGGGCCGACGCCCGATCGCGTTCGCGGAGCGGAATACGGGCGGTGGTCTTCATCGCGGACCTCCCGGCGCGCCGCCGTCGAGCCCCGGCTCGCCGCTCGCACCGCCGTCGAGGGGCGAAGCACCCGAGGTGTCGCCACCGGTGCTTCCCGACTCGAACGACTCAAAGAGCGGCTTGTTGACGCGCCCGGCGAACTCGAGCCGCACTACGGTCTGAAACACGAGCGCCGACGGATCGATCGCGTCCTCATCCAGTCCGTCGTCGAAGCCCGTGTCGAACTCGGCGTCGGCCTCTGCCTCGACGTCGACGGACCGCGGGCGACTCGTCGACGCGAAGCGCGCGAGACCGTACTCCTCCTCGCGAGGCTCCGCGAACGCGATCGTGATGCGCACCGCCTCCGGAAAGCCGCGCAGATTGCCGGCGAAGCCGAACGAATCGCCGCCGGGACGGATGCGTTCCTCGCGTCGGTCCGAGCCGGCTTCGATGTCCGGCCCCCACGTGTCGTACCACGAGTAGCCGTCGTAGTACTCGAGGCGGAAGTAGCGCAACCCGGCGGCGATCTGCTCGCGCGAGCCTCCGGCGAGCGGCTGCTCGTCCGGCGACGGATCGCGGCGGCGGAAGAGGGCGAAGTCGCCGGTGCGCGGATCGCGGTCGACGAACCAGCTCACCTCACAGAGGTTGCCCTCACCGCGTCGTTGCGGCCGCCAATTGCGCGTCGCGAAGTCGACATTGCCGGCCGCGGGGAAGCCCTCGAGGTCCTCGCGCTGCATGCCGACGAACTCGAACTCCTCGTCGAGCACGCACGCGCTGCGCAAATCCGCGGCGATCAGGCGCAACGTGACTCGAGCCGTCTGCGCGAGATCGGCGCGACGCGCGACCTCCTTGCGGCTCTCGAGGCCGGCGTGCAGGCACAGATACGCGCCGCTGACGACGCCTACGAAGATCGACGACGCGACGAGCAGCTCGATCAGCGTGAATCCTCGCGCGCTCTCGAGGCGTTCGGGCTGTCGGAGACGCCGCGCTCTCATGGCGAGCCTCCGTACGCGCCGACAGACCCGCCGTACCGCCGTTCGCGCTCGCGTCGATCGCGGCGCTCGCCGGCGCTCATCGAATCGAGAGACTCCGTCGGGCGCTCGAACAGCATCGTCTGCAGCTCGAACACCGGCTCCTCGGAGCTCTCGTGGAGGATCTGCACCGTGACGCTGTACAGGCCGTCGAGGTTGGCGTCCTCGATCGACTGCGTCCAGCGATACGCTGCCATGGCACCGGTGAACTCGCCCTCGTCCTCTCCCGTGATGATCCAGCTCTCCGCGCGCAGCTCCTCGAGGCGTCCGGACGCCAGAAGAACGGCTTGCGAGTGACGCTCCGCCGCCTTGCTGCCCTGGATCGACGCAGTGACGCCATGCGTCAGACCGACGAGCGCGAAACCGAAGATCAAGAGCGCGCAGAGAACCTCGACGAGCGAGAAGCCGTCGCGGGTCGCATCTGTACGGTCTCTTGTTGCGGCTCTCACGTCGTCACCTCCAGCCCCCGTGGTCGCGACTCCCCGGACCGTGGTACTCCGACGTCACGCGAACCCGCGCGGTCGACGGATGGACGTCGATCCACAGCTCGCAGCCGCTCCGATCGCGCAGCGCGACGCGCGGTGCCTCGACGGTGCCGTCCGGGAGAAAGTGAATCGCGCCGCCTCCCGAGCGTCCGTCGCGCGCGTCGTCTCGCTCGCCCCACCGCGACCCGTCGTCGCCGAGCCTGTCGGTGCCGCGATCGCCGCGATCGCCGCGATCTCCCCAGCGGTCGCCCGAGTCGTCGTCCCATCCGCCGCGCCAGCCGCCCCGCTGCGCGTGTGCGGCAAGCGTGATGCTCGGCGGCACATCGAAGCGCTGCGCCGCGTCGCTCGGTCTCCACGCGACGGCGATCTCCGCAGCGGCTTCCGGCGGCGCTTCGACCTTCTCTTCGAGCCGGAGGCGACCGCGCGCCGCATCCACGCGAACGCGATGCTCGCGCCCGGTCGTCACGGCCTGGCTATGCCCCAGGTGGCACAGCGCGACGATCTCGCGGCTCGCCGCGCGCAGCCGCGCCTCGTCATAGGTGCCGCCGAACTGCGGCAGAATCGCAGCGCTGAGAATCCCGATGAGCACGATGACGACCATCAGCTCGACGAGCGTGTAGCCGTTCGACTCCGGAGGATGTCCCAGACGCGATTCCAACACCGCTACTCTTCCCGCCAGTTGCCGATGTCCTTCGCGAGCCCATCGCCGCCGTCCGCGCCGTCGGAGCCGGTCGACCAGAGGTCGTAGGTGCGCGTCCGATCGCCAGGGAACTTATAGCGGTACTCGTGTTTCCACGGGTCGAGCTCGAGCTCCTTGATATACGGTCCCTTCCAGCTCTCGCCGCCATCCGCCGGACGGTCGAGAAGCGCCTTCAAGCCCTCCTCGGTCGTCGGATAGCGATCCATGTGGAGGTAATACATCTCGAGTTGCTTCTCGAGAACCGTGATCATGCCCCTCGCCGCGGTGACCTTGGCGTCCTGCGTCAGCCGGCCGAATTGCGGGATGATCGTCACGGCGAGGATGCCCAAGATAATGACAACGACCATGATCTCGACGAGCGTGAAGCCCGCCCTGCGAAGAGCTCCCCGCCGGATCTGTGCCGTCTGTCTGTCGCGTTGCCTCATCGATTGACCTCGTCAACGAATTGGTGATGTCTCGATTGATACGGGCCCGTCATCGGAGCGACGAGCTCATGCGGAAGATCGGCAGGAGCAGCGCGACGACGATGAATCCGACGAGCGCTCCGACCACGAGGATCAGTACCGGAGCCAGCAGCGAGATCAGTGTCTTCGACCGACCCCGCATGTGGCGCTCCTGAATCTTGGCGACCTTGAGCAGCATCACGTCGAGCGTGCCGGTCTCCTCGCCGACCGCAATCATCTGGACCATCGTCGCTGGAAACAGCCCGAGACGGCGAATCGGCGTGGCGAGCGAATCGCCGCCGCGCGTGCCCTCCGCGACCTCGTCGATCTGTCGCGACACGTGACGGTTGCCGACCGTGTTGCGGACGATCTCGAGCGCCGGAAGCAGGGACACGCCGCTGTGGACGAGCGTTCCGAGCGTTCGCGCGAAACGCGTCAGCACCGACGCGCGGAAAACGGGGCCGACGACGGGAACTCGCAGCTTCCAGCGGTCGAGCCGCGCGCCGCCGGCAGGCGATCGATAGTACCAGCGCAGGAGCAGCGCGGCGGCAACGATCGCGATGACCAGGACGAGCCACCAGCCCTGGAAGAAGCGGCTCGTGGCGAGCAGGATGCGCGTCGGCATCGGCAGCGCGTCCATCAGGTCTTCGAGCATCCCGAACAGGCGCGGCAACACGAACGCGAGGAGAACGAACGTCGTGACGGCACCCATGATGAGCACGAATACCGGATAGGCGACGGCTCCGAGCACCTCGCCGCGAATTTCGTCCTCGTTCTCGAGGAGCGTGGCGAGGTCATCGAGCACTCGCGCGAGCTGGCCGGACTCTTCGCCGACCTTGACCATGCTCGAGTAGAGAGGCGGGAAGAGCGTCGGATACGTCGCGAGCGCCTGCGACAGAGAGCGCCCCCCGCGCACCTGGGCGCCGAGGTCCTCGATGACCCCGCGCAGGGCGTCGTTCTCCTCCTCGTCGCCGAGCCCCTCGAGGGCGCGCGGAATCGGGATGCTCGCCTCGAGGAGAGTCGCCATCTCGCGCGTGAAGGCGGTCACCTCCTTGCGCGTGACGCGACCCTGCGGCCGTCGCGCGCCGACCGGGGACACGGCGGCCGGGAGGTCGACCTGCTTCCGCGGTGGCCGCTGCGCCTCGCGCGCGTGCTCGACGACGTCGACGTCCGGACCGCGCTCACGCGCTTTCGGCGCCTCGACGGGCGCCGTGTCGACCGCTTCGTCCTCGCGGGGAGCCCGCTGCGCGCTGCCCGATCGTCGCTCGACGGCGACGCCTGTCTCGGCCGCCGCTTCGCTGCACACGTCGAGCCGCGACGGGAACAGGCCGCGGTCGGCGAGAAGCGACAGCGCGCGCTGACGGTCGATCGCGTCGACCTCGCCTTCGACGAGGCTGCCGCTCGGCTCCCGTGCCTGATAACGAAACGACACCAAGATTCTGTTCTCCTGTCGTGAAACTCTAATCCGCCGCGACGTCGGTCAGCGCCACGCGCACGAGCTCGTCGAGGGTGGTCACGCCGGCTGCCGCCTTGCGGAGCCCGTCCTCGCGAATCGTCACCATCGTCTCGAGCGACGCCGCCCGGATTTCCGCGCTCGACGCGCGCGCGAGGACCAGCTCGCGAATCGGCGTATCGAGAACGAGAAGCTCGAAGAGCCCGGTCCGGCCGCGGTATCCGGTATCGCGACACTCGCGGCAACCGACGCCGTGGTAGAACGGCCCCGGGCCCGGATCGACGCCGACCGACTCCATCCTCTGACGCAGAGCCGGATCGACCGACGTCTCTTGCCGACACCCGGTGCAGATCATGCGCACGAGACGCTGCGCGAGCGCGCCCTCGAGCGACGACGAGATCAGGAACGGCTCGACGTCCATGTCGAGCAGACGCGTCACCGCACCGGGAGCGTCGTTCGTGTGCAGCGTGCTGAACACGAGGTGACCGGTGAGCGCGGCCCGGATCGCGATCTCCGCTGTCTCCGTATCGCGAATCTCTCCGACCATGACGATGTCCGGATCCTGACGCAGGATCGCGCGCAAGCCGGTCGCGAACGTGAATCCACGCGCCGGCCGCACCGGAATCTGAGCGACCCCGTGGAGCTCGTACTCGACGGGATCCTCGATCGTCAGGATCTTCTTCTCGGTCGTGTACAGCCCGCGTATGACCGAGTACAGCGTCGTCGTCTTTCCCGATCCCGTCGGGCCCGTCGCGAGGAAGATGCCATGCGGCTTGCTGACGACCGTCTGGAGCACGGCCGCGCGCTCCGCGTCGAAGCCGAGCTCCTCGAGGCTGCCGACGCGCGCGTCCTTTTCGAGGAGGCGCAGCACGATGCTCTCGCCGTAGATCGTCGGCATCGTGCCGACGCGGACGTCGACGCGCCGGTCTTCGTGCTGGATCTGAATGTGCCCGTCCTGCGGTATGAAGCGCTCGGCGATGTTCATGTCGGCCATGATCTTGATACGGGAGATCAGGGCCGCGTGCAGGTGTCGTGGCGGCGGCGGCATCACCTCGAGGATGCCGTCGATGCGATAGCGGAGCTCGAGCGAGCCGTCGAACGGCACGATGTGGATGTCGCTCGCGCGCTCTCGGAGAGCCGACGAAATGATGACGTTGACGAGGTTGACGACGGTCGGCTCGCTCGCCATGACCTCGAT
Organism: uncultured Planctomycetia bacterium; assembly: GCA_964392615.1. Lineage (GTDB taxonomy): Bacteria > Planctomycetota > UBA8108 > UBA8108 > UBA8108 > CAYMRB01. The sequence goes on from CAYMRB010000120.1 coordinate 19,328, forward strand.
GTCGTGGAGGCTGTCGGCCCCCTCGACCGCCATCGCGTCGTCGTCGAGCCCCTCGATCATGCGCTCGACAGTGATTTCGTAGCACTCGGCGACCTTGACGCGGATCTCCTCGCGCGTCGCGAGCACCTCCTCGATCTCGTAGCCGCTGAGGAGACGGGCGTCCTCGATGACACGACGGTCGCCGGGCTCAGACGTGGCGAGGCGCAGTACGCCGTTCGCCAGCGCGACGGGCAGCACGTCGTTCGACCGCGCGTACTCGCGCGGCAGGGCGTCGAGCGCGCTCGGTGAAATCTCGATGTCGCGCAAATCGACGCGCGCCAGCCGGTGCTGCGCCGCGAGCCCGGAAAGGAGCGCCGCCTCGTCGAGCGCGCCGATCTCGACGAGACAATGGCCCAGCCTTCGACCGGACGACGATTGCCGTTGTAAGCCGCGATCGAGATCCTCGGCGGTGATCGTGCCCGCGCGGACGAGTATCTCGCCCAATCGCGCTCGACCGTCCGCGCCGCTTGTCGATGTCTCTGGGAGCATCCCGCTACCCGCTTCCTCCTACACAAGGAACAGCCACGGCCACTCACTCACGTTCGGCCGCGGCGCGACGACTCGCGTCGACCGGCAACTCGGCCGGCGTAACGCGAAGTCCCCTCACCTATTCATAGACGCTTGGATTCCTCCTGCGTCCGGACTTTTCATCCGACTTTGCGGTATGACGAATCCGTGTCACTGCTGTGTCACCGGGACGCGGAAGGAGGAGGGCGCGACTTCCCGCAATTATCACCCGTGGTTCCATCGACATCCCGTCATTCGGAGAGAATCTCTGGGCGTGTCGGGATTTGGTTTGGGGGGTGTCAGTGGCTGACATACGATGCGCGCTGCCGATGGACATGATGTCACCGCCCGAGCCTTCGCCCGATCGCGGAGCGAGGAAGGAGTTCGTACGTGCCGGTGTCGCTCGGATCGCGAGCGGTGCGGGTGCTGCGCTTGCGGCGGCTCTGGTCACGGTTGCGGTGGGTTGTGCGACGGGCACGAGTGCGGGCGATGCGGGATCGCGATCCGATGCCGTGACCGCGGGCCTTCGACGTCTGGGTTTGCGACTCGAGAGCGAGCCGGAAGCGATGGTGCCACCGACCGAGCGCGGTCGTTGGGTTCCGTGCGCGGTCCTGCCGGCGCACGACGGGGCGCTCCTGCCACCGGATGAAGCGGGCTATCTGATTCTCGGCGTGCTCGAAGGCGAGGATCGCCACCTCATTTCGGGTCGTGAGAGGATCCTTCGCGCCCTGGACGCGTGGACAGGAGGGGCGGTCGTCCATCTCCGCGTGGGCAGGAATCCGTATCGTTCCGACGTGGCCCGCTCGTGGGACGTCGAGCTGTCGCTGCCGCCGTACCCGTCCTCGTGACGCTCTGAACCCCGTATGCTTGCCGCCCCCATGCTTCCCGCCCCCATGCTGCCCGTCACCACCGCACCCGACGTCGCCCTGCCGCCGCGACATTTCGTTCCGAGCGACTTCAATCCCCGCGACACGGCGGCGATCGAGACCCTCGTCGAGAGCCTGCTCGCGCGGCCGATCGAAGACGCCAGCGAGCTCGAGGCGTGGCTGCGCGACTGGAGCGAGCTCGAGTCCAACGTCGACGGTGCCGCTGCGCGCCGCTACATCGCGATGACTCGAGACACGGCTGACGACGACGTGAAGCGCGCGTATATCGACTTCGAGCGCGAGGTCGTCCCGCTGTGGCGGACGTTGGAGGATCGTCTCAACCGACGCTATCTCGGCTGCGCGCAGCGCGAGAGTCTGGGAAAGCGCTACGCGGTGTTCGACCGCCGGCGCGCCCAGGCGGCCGAGATCTTCCGCGCCGAGAACACGCGCCTCCAGGCGCGCGACACGGAACTCGGCGCGCAGTACGAGGAGGCTCAGGGCGCTATCACGGTCGAGCTGGACGGAGAGACGCTGACGGCGCAGCAGTGCTCCGCGCGGCTCGAGAGCACCGATCGCGCCGTGCGCCGGGCCGCGTTCGAGGCGCTCGCGGCGCGACGCCTGGAGGACCGCGACCTGATCGAGGGCATCTTCGAGCAAATGCTGACGCTGCGGCACCAGATCGCGCGCAACGCCGGCTTCGAGAGCTTCCGCGACTTCCGCTTCGCCGAGTTGGCACGTTTCGACTACGGCCCCGAGGAGTGCGTCGCGTTTCACTCCGCGGTGGAAGAGGTCGTCGTGCCGGCCGTCGTCGAGCTGGCGGCAACGCGTCGGCGGGTGCTCGGGCTCGATCGCCTGCGTCCGTACGATCTGCTGGTCGGCCTATCGGGTCGCCAACCGGTGCAGCCATTCGACGATGTCGATGGTTACCTCCGCGTCACCCGCGATCTCCTGCGCGCTGTCGATCCGTCGTTCGACACGGACTTCGACGTGCTGGTCCGCAACGGACTCCTCGATCTGATGTCGCGGCCGGGCAAGGCCCCGGGCGGCTACAATTACCCGATCGAGGACATGCGCCTTCCGTTCATCTTCTACAACGCGGTCGGCCGTCACGACGACGTCCAGACGCTGCTGCACGAGGCCGGTCACGCGCTCCACACGTTAGCGTGTCGCGAGGAGCCGCTGCGCGACTACCGGGAGGCGCCGATCGAGTTCTGCGAAGTCGCGAGCATGGCGATGGAGCTGTTCGGGCTCGAGCGCATCGATCAGGTCTACGACGCCGACGACGCGCGCGACGCGACTCGCAACCACTTCGAGGGCATCCTCGAGTCCTTCACGTGGTTCGCGACGATCGACGCATTCCAGCACTGGCTGTACACGCACCCCGAGCACGACGAGGTCGCGCGGCGCGAGGCCTGGCTGACCATCCACGAGCGTTTTGCGCCGCACGTCGACTGGGGCGGCCACGAGATCGTCCGGGCGTCGGCCTGGCACAAGCAGGGGCACCTCTTCGGACAACCGTTCTACTACATCGAGTACGCGATCGCGCAGGTTGGCGCCCTGCAAGCGTGGCTGGCGGAGCGGCGCGACCACGACGGCGCCATCCGCGCGTACCGGCAAGCGTTGACGCTCGGCGGCAGCCGACCGCTGCCCGAGCGCTTCGCCGCCGCGG